>JAKFWB010000077.1 GCA_021732945.1 Porphyrobacter sp. | reverse complement strand
GGATGGCGGCGGCGGCTTTGATCTGCTGCTGGGGGATCGTGTGATCCTGCGCCATCGGGTCGCGGCCCCGGCGTTCCGCATCGCCAAGGGTGATCCGGCCATCACCATGGTGCGCGGGAACTTCCGCTTGGCGGATACCTCGCGCGAGTCGCGCATCCCGTGCCATGTGGTCGATAACCACATGGACCCGGACCAGGGTTTCAGCACCATCGGTCTGGCCTGCGAGCCCGGCGGTCCGAGCGAGCTGACCATCGCGTTAACCTTGCTATCCGCAGAGCCGGGGCCGCTGTTGACAGCATATACGACCTACCCCGGCTTTGACCGAATTTCTATGCGGCTGGTGACCGAGCCTGACGAGATATTCTGGGGCGGCGGCGAGCAGATGAGCCATCTCGCGCTCAATGGCCGGCGCTGGCCGATGTGGACCAGCGAACCGGGCGTGGGCCGCGAACCGGGCACGCCGCTCACTGATCTGATGAGCAGCGATGGCTCCTTTGCGGGCGGCGACTATTGGACCACCAATTATCCCGAACCTACCATTCTGTCCTCGGCCAATTGCTTTTGGTCGTTGACTGGATGGGAGGCAGGGGAAGAGGGCTACTACGCCGAAATCGACCTGTCGCAGCCCGGGCAGATGGAGTGGCATTGCTGGACCGGCAATGTCACGATGGCCATCGCCGCGGCGTCCTCGCCAGCAGAATTGGTGGGGCTGCTCGCCGGACGCTTTCGGGCGGCCCGCGCCTTGCCCGATTGGGCCATCGGCGGGGCGATTGTGGGGCTGAAGGACGGCGCCAATAGCTTCGCCCGGCTCGAAGCGCTGATCGCAGCGGGCGCGGCGGTATCGGGCCTGTGGTGCGAGGACTGGGTCGGTATCCGCCAGACCAGCTTTGGCCGCCGGTTGTTCTGGGACTGGCAGTGGAACCCTGCCCGCTATCCCGATCTGCCCGCCCGGATCGCGGCGCTGAAAGCGCGCGGCATCCGCTTCCTTGGCTATGTGAACCCCTATCTCGCAGCGGACGGCCCGCAATATGCCGAAGCGGCGGCGCTGGGCTATCTGGCGCTGCAACTGGATAGCGACGCGCCCTATCTGGTCGATTTCGGCGAATTTGATGCAGGTGTGGTTGATTTCACCAATCCCGCCGCAGCCGACTGGTTTTCCGAAGAGATCATCGGCAAGCGGATGCTCGATATTGGTCTCGATGGCTGGATGGCTGATTTCGGCGAATATCTGCCGGTCGATCTGCGGCTGCACAGGGGCGATCCGATGCTTGAGCACAATCTGTGGCCGGTCCGCTGGGCCAAGGTCAACGCCGTTGCGATCGCAGCGCGCGGCCGCACGGGTGACGCGCTGTTCTTCATGCGCGCGGGATATACCGGGGTGCAGGAGCATTGCCCCTTGCTGTGGGCAGGCGACCAATCGGTCGACTTCAGCCGCCATGACGGTATCGGCACGGTGATCACCGCCGCGCTTTCGTCTGGGCTGGTGGGGAACGCGTTCAGCCATTCCGATGTCGGCGGCTATACCAGCCTGCACGGCAACATCCGTACCGCGGAATTGCTGCTCCGCTGGTATGAGCTGGGTGCGTTCAGCCCGGTGATGCGGACGCATGAGGGCAACCGCCCGGACGACAACCTCCAGATCGATTCCAGCGCCGAACTGATCGCAGGCTTCGTGCGCTGGAGCCGCGTTCACGAAGCGCTCGCGCCTTACGTGAAGCACTTGGCGGCCGAGGCGCAGGCGACCGGCCTGCCAGCCCAGCGGGCGCTGTTCCTGCACTATCCCGATGACCGCGAAACCTTCACCATTCAGGATCAATACCTCTATGGTGCCGATCTGATGGTGGCACCGGTGATCGATGAGGGGGCGGAAGTGCGGCGGGTCTATCTGCCCGGAGCGGCGGATATGGTCTGGCGGCACGTCTGGAGCAGCCGGGATTATGCCCCCGGCTGGCACGATGTCCCCGCACCGATTGGCGAGCCGCCGGTGTTCTACCACCCGTCCAGCGCCTTCGCGCCGTTGTTTGAAAGCCTCGCTGCATGAGCCGCGACAACATCCGCCCAAATATCAGGAACGTCGCCGCCCGCGCGGGCGTGGCGGTGAAGACTGTCAGCCGCGTGATGAACGGCCACCCCTATGTCAGCGCAGAACTGCGCGCACGAGTGGAGACCGCGATGGCTGATCTCGACTATCGCCCCTCGGTCGCGGCACGCATCCTGTCGGGCGCGAAGTCCAATCAGGTCGCGCTGATCTATGACAATCACAGCCCCTATTACATGTTCCAGATCCAGAAGGGCTGCTGGGAAGTGTGCCAGGAAAACGGCATCCGCCTGCTGGCGCAACCCGTGGACGTCGCCGATCCGCGCGTCGGCGATCAGGTGCGCGGGCTGGTGAGTGAGACGCATGTCGATGGCATCATCCTGTCCTCCCCCGTCACCGATTGCGACCCGGTGCTGCGCGCGCTCGAAGGGATGGACGTGCCGTTTGTGCGGATCTCGCCGGGGACCAACCACGCGCTGACATCATCGGTGTTCATGGACGACGCGCAGGCCGCCGATGACATGACCACGCACTTGATCAACGCAGGCCACCGCCGGATCGGGTTCATCAAAGGCCACACCAACCACATGGCGTCGGACGACCGCCTGTTCGGATACCGCCGCGCGCTCGACCGGGTGGGTATCCCGTTTGAACCGCAATTGGTGGCCGATGGCGAGTTTGACTTCGATTCCGGGGTGGCGGGGGCGAACGCCCTGCTCGATCTGCCTGAGCGCCCCACCGCAATCTTTGCTTCAAACGACGATATGGCCGCAGGCGTGCTCGCCGTGGCGCATGACCGCGGGATCAATGTGCCGGCTGAGCTTTCGGTCGCAGGCTTTGACGATACGACGCTCGCCCGCACCGTCTGGCCACCGCTGACGACGATCAGCCAGCCGATGGCCGATCTGGCGCGCACCGCCACCCAAATCCTGATTGCAGGCGGGGACATTACCCACAAACGCCTGCCCCACACGCTTGTGGAGCGCGCCTCGGTCGCCCCACCAAAGAGGAACCCGTAGATGAGTGAACTGCCCCTGCCTCCCGCAACCCGCACACTTGGTGCGAGCGGCATTGCCGTATCCCCGCTGGCCTGGGGCATGTGGCGGCTGGCTGAGGATGGCCGCACCGCTGCCGATGCGGCCAAGCTGGTCCACGCGGCGCTGGATGCCGGGATCACCTTCCTCGACACCGCCGACATTTATGGCTTCGACGGGGCGGGCGGGTTTGGCGATGCCGAGGCGCTGCTCGGCGAGGTGCTGGCTGCTGATCCATCGCTGCGGGGCCGGATGGTGCTCGCGACCAAGGGCGGGATCCTGCCGCCGCTGCCCTATGATCAGAGCGCGGATTATCTGCGCAAGGCGATCGACGATTCCCTGCGCCGCCTTCAGGTGGACTCGGTGGACCTGTGGCAGATCCACCGCCCCGATATCCTCGCCCACCCGCAAGAAGTGGCGCGCGTGCTCGATGATGCGGTGGCGAGCGGGAAGGTGCGGACGCTAGGCGTGTCGAACTTCACGATGGCCCAGACCGCCGCGCTTAGCCACTTCCTCGGCAACAGGCTGGTTTCGACCCAGCCCGAGATCAGCCCGCTGCGGATCGACTGTTTCGAGAACGGCGAGCTGGATCAGGCGATGATGCTCGGCATGATCCCGCTGGCATGGTCGCCGCTGGGTGGCGGGCGTCTGGCCGCGCCCGAAACGGAGCACGACAAGGCGGTCGCCGCTGCGCTGGACACGGTAGCCGAGGCGCAAGGCGTCTCGCGCACGGTCGCCGCCTATAGCTGGCTGATGGCGCATCCCGCCGGGATCATTCCGATTATCGGATCGCAGAATCCTGCGCGGATCGCGGAAGGGGCGCAGGCGCTCTCGGTGCGCTGGACAAGAACGGATTGGTACGCGGTGCTGGTGGCGGCGCGGGGTGTGCCGCTTCCCTAGGATTTAATCTCCGTTCGGGCTGAGCTTGCCGAAGCCTCGTTCTTCCTTCCTGCACCCTGCGAAGAAAAGGACGACCCTTCGACAAGCTCAGGGTGAACGGGTTTGTGGTTGAGGAAAGAAATCTATGACCCAACAATGCGAAATCGCGTGGTTCTCCGCGCTGTGCGACGATGATTATGAATTCCTCGGCGTCCCCGATCCCTATCTGCAATCGAGCTGGGAGCATTGTCGCAACATCGTGTTGCGCGCCGAAGAGGGCGGGTTTGACAATATCCTGCTGCCCTCGGGCTATCAGCTGGGCGTGGACACCACGATCTTCGCCGCCGCCGTCGCCACGCAGGTCAAGCGCATCAAGCTGCTGTGGGCGACCCGCATGGGCGAGGACTGGCCGCCGCAGCTGGCACGCCGGATTGCGACACTCGACCGCATCCTTGGCCCCAATGCGAACGGCACCGGCGGGCGATTGAACGTCAACATCATCTCTTCCGACATGCCGGGCGAGAAGATCGAGAGCGCACCCCGCTACCGCCGCGGCACCGAGATCATGACAATCGTCAAGACGCTGCTGAACGGCGAGCATCTCGATTTCGACGGCGAGTTCTACCAGCTCAAGCTCGATCCGCCGCGCATCACCACCCTCAATGGCAAATGCCCGCCGTTCTATTTCGGCGGCCTCAGCCACGAAGCGCGCGAATGTGCGGCCGAGGCGGCGGATGTCTATCTGATGTGGCCCGACACGATGGACAAGGTGCGCGAGAATATCGCCGACCTGAAAGCGCGCGCTGCCAACTATGGCCGCACGCTCAAGTTCGGCTACCGCGCCCACGTGATCGTGCGCGAGACCGAGGACGAGGCGCGCCACTATGCCGACCGGCTGCTGTCCAAGCTCGATGACGAAGCGGGCCGCGCGATCCGCGAGAAAAGCCTTGATGCCAAGAACTACGGTGTTCAGCGCCAGCAGGAGCTGCGCGGCGGCGCCGATGGCGACGGTTTCGTCGAGGAAAACCTGTGGACCGGCATTGGCCGTGCACGGTCCGGCTGCGGGGCGGCGATCGTCGGCACGCCCGATCAGGTGCTTGCCAAGCTGCGCGCCTATCAGGCGGAGGGGATCGAGGCCTTCATTCTGTCAGGTTATCCCCATGCGCAAGAGGCCGACCTGTTCGCTCGTCATGTGTTGCCGCATATTCAGCACGGTCCGCTGGAGATGTGAGACCGGCAATCGATTCAATCCCCGCCCTGCCAAAAATGTCGGTCAGCCATAGTGACCCCCTTTGCGCGAATCTGCTCCGGGTTTGACGCCCTTTTGGGCCAGTTAAACCCGGTTTGAACGCTGGTAGAATGGCTCTGAGGAATGTTTCACGTGAAACATTCCCCTACTGCGCGGCGGCTTTCCAAATTGGCGCTGCATTTGCCTCTTTTCCGAGTCCGCCGGGCGTGACAAGACGTATCGCAAAGCAGAACACCACAGGCGGAGAGATCATCCCATGAACCTCGAATTCACCCCCGAAGAACAGGCCTTCCGCGACGAAGTCCGCGCCTTCATTGCCGAAAACTATCCCAAGCATCTGGCCGATTTCGGGATGCGCGAAGACATGAGCCGCGAGGACTTTCTCGCCTGGCACAAGATCCTCGGCAAGAAGGGCTGGTCGGTCGCGGCTTGGCCGACCGAATATGGCGGCACTGGCTGGACCCCGACGCAGCGCTACATCTGGTCGGAAGAAAACGCCCGCGCCAGCACTGTCATGCCGCTGCCCTTCGGCGTGTCGATGGTCGGCCCGGTGATCTATACCTTTGGCAATGCCGAACAAAAGGCGCGCCACCTGCCCGGTATCGTCAGCGGCGAAGTGTGGTGGTGTCAGGGCTATTCGGAGCCCGGCGCAGGGTCCGACCTCGCCAGCCTCAAGACCACCGCGGTGCGTGACGGCGATCACTACATCATCAACGGCCAGAAGACCTGGACGACGCTCGCCCAGCACGCCGATTGGGGCTTCTTCCTGTGCCGCACCGATCCCACCGCCAAGGCGCAGGAAGGCATCAGCTTCATCTTAGTCGACATGACATCGCCGGGGGTGGAAGTGAAGCCGATCAAGCTCTTGGATGGCGGCTACGAGGTCAACGAGACCTGGCTCACCGACGTGCGCGTGCCGGTCGAGAACCTCGTGGGCCAGGAGAACAAGGGCTGGACCTATGCCAAGTTCCTGCTCGCCCACGAACGCTCTGGCATTGCGGGTGTGGCGCGGTCGAAGCGGGGCGTTGAAAAGCTGCGCGAAATCGCCGCGAACGAGAGCTATGACGGCGCGCCGTTGATCAAGGATTTCGATTTCGCCCGCAAGGTGAGCCAACTCGAAATCGATCTCGCCGCGCTCGAAATCACCGAGTTGCGCACGCTGGCCGGTGAGCAGGCGGGCAAGGGGCCGGGGCCGGAAAGTTCGATCCTCAAGATCAAGGGCACCGAAATCCAGCAGCGCCTGACCGAACTGACGCTGGAAGCGGTCGGCACCTATGGCGCGCCCTACCACGGCGGAATTTCGAACGATAATGGCTCCAACTAGCACCCCGTCGGCCCCGACTATGCCCAACACGCCGCGGCGACCTATTTCAACATGCGCAAGACCTCGATTTATGGCGGATCGAACGAAATTCAGCGCAACATCATCACCAAGATGATCCTCGGCCTGTAAACGGCTGAAGACGGGAGAGAATTCGTGGATTTCAACTTCACCGAAGAACAAGGCATGGTGCGCGACGGGCTTTCGCGGCTGGTGCGTGAGCAATATGACTGGGAAACGCGCCGCAAGGCGATCGCCAGCGGGGCAGGCTGGCGGCCCGAAGTGTGGGCGCAGCTCGCCGAATTGGGCATCCTCGGCATGCCTTTCTCCGAGGCCGATGGCGGCTTTGGCGGCGGTGCGGTCGATGCGATGGTGATCATGGAAGAGTTCGGTAAGGGCTTGGTAATCGAGCCTTTTGTGCCCACAGTCGTGTGTGCCGGCGGGTTCCTCAAGCATGGCGGAACGGCCGCGCAGAAGGAAGAGCATATCGGCGGGATCGTGGCGGGCAGCGCCGTCTTCGCCTTCGCCTATGCCGAACCCAAGGGCCGGTTTGACTATGCCGATCTAGAAACCACCGCCAAGAAGGACGGTGCGGGGTGGGTGCTGAACGGCCACAAGGCGGTCGTCATCGGTGCACCCTGGGCCAGCCACCTGATCGTCACCGCGCGCACCGGCGGTGAGCGGCGCGACCGGGCGGGCGTCTCGGTCTTTGTAATCGCAAAGGATTCCGCCGGCATCACCACCCGCGACTATGAAACGGTCGATGGCCGCCGCGCGTCGGAAGTCTATTTCGAGAACGTCGCCATCCCCGCTGACGCGCTGATCGGCGTCGAGGGCGAAGGGCTGGCGCTGATTGAACTCGTTACCGACGAAGCCATCGCCGCGATCTGCGCCGAGGCCTGCGGAGCGATGAAGGTCGCCCATGCGATGACCGTGGAGTACTCGCGCCAGCGCAAGCAGTTCGGCGTGCCCATCGGCAGCTTCCAGGTGCTCCAGCACCGCATGGTCGATATGTACACGGCTTACGAGCAGGCAGTCTCGCTGACCTATCTCGCGACTTTGCGGCTGAGTTCGGACGAGGTCGAGCGCAAGCGCGCGGTCTCGGCGGCGAAGGTCGGCGTTGGACAAGCGGCGCGGCTGATCGGGCAGGAAGCGGTGCAGATCCACGGTGGCAACGGCGTGACCGACGAATACGCCATCGGCCACTTCTTCAAGCGGCTCACCATTTTCGATGCCGAGTTCGGCAATGTCGACCACCACCTGAAGCGCCACGTCGCCTTGGCGTGATCGGATCGGTTATCCCGGCGCGGGCCCAAGCATGCGCCGGGACAGGTTGCCATCACCTCAACCAACCATCATGAAGGAGCCGGACTCTACATCTGTCAGGTAACAATCGGGGGAGCACGTCACATGTTCCACTGAACAAATGCACGTGGCAAAACCCGCCAATGCGCGCCTGACCGGGCCAGCCACAGTGTCGCCTCGACAAACAGCCAGCTGTCACCGCAATTGCGCCCCGGATCGCCCGCCTTGCCAGGAAAGTGCGGCTCAATCCTCGCACCCACGTCGTCGCTCAGTGCCTGTCGATCCATCCACGCTGACCTACATTCCAGCCAGCAGCTTGGATCGGAAAATCAGCCCAACGGAAATCCTGAATGTCAACGCGACCTAGGGGTGGTGGCGGAGCTGCCAGTCTAATCGCAACCCGTCTCCGATTGGCAGAGTTGGCCCTTACCCAGAGACGGCTCAGGCCATGAGGTTCTGCCACTCAGCCAATGCGGCTGAGCGGGCGGTCTTGTAGGTCTGGCGGTCGGTGAGGTGGCGGTCGAGATTGAAGTGGTTGTGGACGTTGGCATGGACCGAGGCGAACTTCTGTAGCGACTTCACCCTATGGCGCGATCGCCGCCAGTGGTGCATTTGCTCTGATAGAGCCCTCGATTGCATGGGTCTGACTATTCTTCAGCCTCGAAACCGATCCGCTCCGCCGCCGCGCCCGACATGATGAAGCCGATGGGCCGCTCAGTTTCCTCCTGCAGATGCGCGATCAGGCTGGCGGTGCGAGCGAGCAGCGAGATGCCCTTCAAGGCAGCGAGCGGGAAGCCCGCATCGAGCATGACGGCCGGAATGGCGCCGTTGACGTTGATCGGTAGCGACCGACCGATGGCTGCAGGCAGAGCGGCCTCAATGGTGCGCAGCATGGCAATATGCCTTCCTTCCATTCCATGCTCTTTGGCGAGAGCGAGCAGCCGGTGTGCGCGTGGATCGCCATCCGAATGTTGCGGGTGGCCAAAGCCTGGGATAGCTTGTTTTTGACTGCGCAACTCGCGGATGGCTGATGTGGCCGTTTCGTTTGGATCGGTGCCCTCGGCCTCTGCCTGCGCGACTACCGCCGCATAGAACCTGCCAGCGGCCTCAGCGCTTCCAAGCACCACCGAGCCGCACCCGAGTAGCCCGGCGGCAACCGCGCCGTGGAACGCTTCGGGCGCGGCGGCATAGGTCATTCGGGCCGCGACGACGCTAGGGACCAGGCCATGTTCGGCAATTGCGCATAGCACCGCGTCGGCCAAAGCCTTTTGCGGTCGCGATGGCATGGCGCCGGTCACCAGCAGCCAGAAATAGCTGGTGAAATCGACATGGCCGATGACCGCTGAGCACAGGTCCAGTCTGCGCACGGTGATGCTCGTCGCATCCGAAGTGCAGATCGAAGTGGCGGCGTTATCCAGTTTGCCGATGCGCATGGAGCTCCCTTTTTCGATATTCGAAGTTGATTTCGGTATGCGAAGAATATAGTATCATTGTAATGTCAAGATACAAGATGGGATCAGGCTGATGACTGCAAGACCTCTCGCAGGCGTTACCGTGCTCGAAATGGGCACCTTCATCACTGGCCCTGCCGCCGGGATGCTGCTGGCTGATCTGGGCGCAGATGTCATCAAGGTCGAACAACCGGTTACCGGCGATCCGTTCCGATCGTTTAAGGGCGGGCTCTATGCCCCGCATTTCCAGACCTATAACCGCAACAAGCGGTCGATCACCATCGATCCCAAGCAGCCCGAAGACCTAGCGACCCTTGATCAGCTGGTCGCGACCGCTGACGTGTTCATCCAGAACTTCCGCCCCGGCGTGGCAGACCGTCTCAACGTCGATGCGGCGCGGCTGCAGGCCATCAACCCTGCGCTGGTCTATGCCTCAATCTCGGGCTTCGGCAGCGAGGGGCCAGAGCGGGATCGCCCCGCATTTGATACCGTGGCGCAGGCCGCCAGCGGTTTTCTGCGGCTGCTGGTCAACCCGCAGCATCCCCGCGTCGTCGGCCCCGCGATTGCCGACGCCATGACCGGGTTCTACACCGCGCTGGGCATCCTTGCTGCGCTGAATGAGCGGCACGAAACGGGCAAGGGCCGGGTGGTCGAAACGTCAATGTTTGAGGCGATGTGCCACTTCAATCTCGATGATTTCACCCACCTGCTTTCCGCCGATCAGGTGATGGGGCCATATAGCCGCCCGCATGTGTCGCAGAGCTATGTGTTCCAATGCGCCGACGGCAAGTGGCTGGCGCTGCACATGTCGTCGCCGCCCAAGTTCTGGGAGAACCTTGCGACCGCCGTTGGCCAGCCAGATATGCTTCAGCTTCCCGCCTTCGCTAGCCGTGACGCACGCATCGCGCATTACGAAGATGTGGTCGCCTTCCTCGCCCCGATCTTCGCGCGCCGCCCGCGCGCCGTATGGACCGCGGAATTGACGCGATTGGAAGTCCCCAATTCCCCCGTCCTCGACAGCGCTGAAGTGCTTGGCACCGAGCAGGCCAAGGTGCTGGGCATCGAAGTCAGCGATCCCGATGGCCCGCACGGGGAATTCCGCACCATCCGTTCTGTC
>JAKFWB010000082.1 GCA_021732945.1 Porphyrobacter sp. | reverse complement strand
CGTGCGATGGGTTCTTCTACCGCGGCAAGAAGGTCGCGGTGATTGGCGGTGGGAACACTGCGGTGGAGGAGGCGCTGTACCTCACCAACCATTCCGACAACGTCACGCTGATCCACCGCCGCGATTCCTTGCGCGCGGAGAAGATCCTGCAGGAACGCCTGTTCGCCCACCCAAAGATCACCGTGCTGTGGAACAAGGCGGTGGACAGCTTCAACGCCGGGGCCACCGGAATGCTGGATCGCCTCGCCTTGACTGACACCGTCACCGGTGAGGCTTCGACCATCGCGGTTGACGGCGCTTTCGTCGCCATCGGCCACGCGCCCGCGACCGAGCTGTTCAAGGGCAAGCTGCCGATGGACGATAGCGGCTATCTGCTCACGGAACCCGGCACGCCCAAGACCGTGATCCCCGGCGTGTTTGCGGCGGGCGATGTGACCGATCACGTCTACCGGCAGGCGGTGACGGCGGCGGGGATGGGCTGCATGGCGGCGCTCGATGGTGAGCGTTACCTCGCTGCGCGCCAGCATGCGGTGCAAGAGGCGGTGGCGGCGGAGTGAGTGTTCTGCATCGCGCGTTAGCGCGATCTAAAAGACAGCAATCGCCGCGTGCAGGATCAGCGCCATCAGCACCAGCGATGACAGGGCGAACAGCGCGAACCGCACCATCACCCGGTTGATCGTCGCCTGCACAATCGAATGCGCGACCCGCAGCCCCATATAGGCCCAGGCGAGCAGGGTGTTGAACCCGTCGCCGTAGCCGGTAATCGCCAGCACGATCGCCACCGCATAGAACAGCGTCGGCGCTTCGTGCAGGTGGTTGTAGTTGTCCGCTTTCCAGCTGACCGTGTCAGGCAACTTGGCTCGCAGGCTCGCCCCGGTGGTGCCGACCATCCCCTTGGCATCCATCCCGGCCATGAGCATCGCCGGGATGCGGGTGACATACATCCACACCCACATCACCATCGTCCACGCCAGCAGCGCCACGGCGGGTTGCAGAATGTCCATTCCGATCATGTCACTATCCTTAAACGGGGAGAGCCGAGGGATCGGCCAGCAGGGTCGCCACCAACGCCCGGATCGCCAGCACCACCAGCGCCGTGGTGCTCAGCATGAACAGGGCGACGCGCACCGGGATAGTATTGACCAGCCCCTGCCACAGCGAATGGGCAATGCGCAGACCGACATAGATCCACGCCAGCAGCACATCGATCCCGCCGGCCCCCATGATCGCGACAATCACAACAGCGGCGTAGAAAACCGTCGGCTGTTCAACCAGATGGGTGTAATTGTGCGATTTCCAGCTGACCCGGTCCGGCATTTCGCTTTCACGATCCTGATAACGCCCGCCAACCGGCAGGTTCGACAGGGTAATGCCCATCTTGCCGAACGCCGCGTTGCGGGTCAGCAGCACCCAGAACAACACGATCAAGGTCCACAGCACCAGCACAGCGGCGGGCGCGAGCATTTGCGCTTGCATCCGAATTCCCCTCGTAAAGCCTCTCGCGGGACAACCTGCGAGAGCCGCGATGGATTGTCAATTGCAACTTATTTTGCGGTCAGCACGTGCAGCTGGAAATAGCCAAACAGGCCGCGCGTGGTGGTGAGGTGCAGCCCGCGCGCGGCGGCAATGCGGGTGGCGGCCACCGGCATTGCGACGCGCGGTTCGACATGGAATTTGGCGAGCCATGCGCGAAGCCCATTGGCGAGCGGGCGGGGCAAGCCCGCAAGATCACCGAAATCGACTACGTGCAGTGCGCCGCCGCCCGCCAGCAGGCTCGCTGCGTGGTCCATCGCGCCTTCCCAATCGGGGATCATCGACAGCGAGTAAGACAGCACGATCCGGTCAAACTGCGGTTCGCCCAGCAGCGCGCCTGCATCAAACGAACAGGCATCGCCTTCGCCCAGCCGTGCTTCTGCCCCGAGTGCGGCGCGCGCGCTCTTGAGCATTTTCGCCGAGATATCGAGGCCGTAAAGCCGCACCCCGGGCCACGCCTTGACGATCTTGGCAAGGTTGCGCCCGGTGCCGCAGGCGACTTCAAGCACCCGCATCCCCGGCTCCGCGCCGAGCCCTTCGATCAGCGTATCCCGCCCAAACAGGTAGTATTTGCGGGTGAAATCATAGATATGCCGCTGGCCGCGATAGACCTCGTCCATCAGCGCCGCGTGGCCTGACCCGGCCATTACGCCAGCTCGTACACGTGCACGCCGCCATAGATCGATGACCGATCGCGGCGGGTGAGATCAGCCGATTGCTCCTCAAGGTAACGCCACTTGCCAAGGATACTGTCATCCAGCCGCCCGGTCAGCAGGCTCGGCTCAGCCGCCGTGCGGAACAAGACCCGCGCGGCGGGGCGGCTGGCATTGGTGATTTTGGTCCACAGATCATCGAGCTGCGCATTGTTCATCCAGTCCTGCGCATCGAGCAGCACGAAACGGTCCATGCTCGCTTGATCGCGCGCGCCGATCCAGTCGACCATATTGGCGCGGATCACGTCGAGCCGCCCGATCCGTTCGCGCATCGCTTCCCAATTGGCGCGCTGGATATATGGCGGCAGCGGCGCGCCTTCGGCCCGGCTGTAACCGCGCCCGAACGCCTGCCAGGCAAAGTAGTTGTCCTTGATCTCGAAGTCGCAGGCGAGCTTTTCCAGCCGCCGCCGCAGCACTTCCGCCATGCGTTCATCGCCTGCAAGATGTTCAAACTGCGCTGGCGGAATGCCGAGGCCGAACAGCGAGGCCGGCTGATCGGTCAACCAGCGGATGAACTTCTTCTCGAACACCGGGGCCAGCTCACGCTCGAACACCTCACGCTGTTCCTCCAGCGTTTGCGCTTCGAGCACCTTGCCAAGATCGATCTTGTACAGCTTGGCAAAAACGTGGGCGAGGCCGATGAAATTGCCCAGCAATCCCTTCTTGTAGATGCCCTTGGTGAAATACGAAATGCGCTTGCGCCCACGAATGTCGCGCTTTTCCCAATAGGCGCGGCTTAGCGGATCGAGATGCGGGGCGATCATGGTCTTGTAGACCGCGCTGTTTTCCTTGTGATCGGCATGCGCGAAAAAACGGTGAAAGCGTTCGTAATTGGGCAGGTGCTTGATCGCGGCAATCTTGAGCTGGCCCAAGGCGACGTGCGCCTTGTTGAGATCAACCGCCGTCACGCTTTCGGGATTGGCGGTGAGGTAGGACAGCGCGTTGCAGCTGCCGCTGGCGATGCACATCACGCGGCTGTCAGGCTGAATGTCGAGCCCTTCCATGTCGACCACCGGGTCCTCCCAGATCTGGGCATAGACCAAGCCCTTGAAGGCGAGCGCAAACGCCTTGTCCAGCAGCTTGTCGCCAAGCCCTGCATCCTTGCGGACCACCGCATCTTCGATGATCCGCTTTGTCTGTGTCGCCATGGGGAAGGGGTGTCCTTACGTTACGTCAGGGGCGTGTCATATTTCGGAAGCGTGTCGGCAATGTGACGCTTTCCACAGGTCTATACGCCAGCTGCGATGGTGGCGGCAAAGGCCACTGGATCGGCATTGCCGCCGGTCAGCATGATGACCGTGTCTTCGTCCACCGGAACCTTGCCCGCCAACGCCGCCGCCAGCGCCACCGCGCCGCCGGGTTCGACCACCAGCCGCAGAGTGTTGAAGGCGAACCGCTGCGCAGTGCGGACCTCGTCATCGGTGACGGCAACGCCCGGCTCAGCGCGGCCTTGCAGCAGGCCGAGGTTGAGTTGCTTGGTGACATTGGGTTGCAACGCATCGCAGATCGTCTTGGGCGCGTCGGGCGCGGCGTGGACCAGCTCGCCCGCTGCCATCGCCTGTCCGACCATATCCCAGCCGACCGGCTCAACCGGATGGATCGCACTATCGGGTGCGCCGAGGCCGAGCCCCGCCGCCAGCCCGCCGCCGCCGCAGCAGGCGACGATCCGGCTAGGCGCTCGGCCCAATTGCGCGGCGATTTCGATCGCGGCCGAGCCTTGGCCTTCGATCACCCAGGGATCGCCGAAAGCGTGGACCAGCGTACCGCCTCGCTCTGCAATCAGCCCTGCGGCGACCGCATCGCGATCCTCGCCCGGTCGCTGGTAGAGCACGATTTCCGCCCCCAGCGCGCGGGTGTTGACGAGCTTCACCTCAGGCGCATCATGCGGCATCACAATCGTCGCCCCGACCCCAAGCCGCCGCCCGGCCCAAGCGACGCCCTGTGCGTGATTGCCGGAGGATACCGCGACAACGCCCGCAGCGCGTTCTGCCTCTGACAGATTGACCAGCCGCCACCACGCGCCTCTGATCTTGAACGAGCCAATCGGCTGGAGCACCTCGGCCTTCACCCATGCCCGAACGCCAGCGATCTCCACCGGCAAGAGCGGCGTCGGCGGCAGAATCGCCGCGAACGCTTTGGCGGCAGCGATCACGCCATGGCCGGAGGGGATTCGTTCAGTCATCGGCGCATCAACCTGTCTGTTGGAGACACATGTTACACTGTCCAGAAACAGAAAAACCGCCGCCACACGGTGCCTGAAACTGGGCAGAGAGAAATCCGGGGGATGCGGCCTGTCGCGAACATCGTTTCGGCCTGCCTGATCATACCCCTGTAGGAAATGCGGATCATTTGTCCCCATCCATGCATTCGAGTCAATTATTGCCGCATTGCTGGGATCCGAAAACCGGTTCCCACTTTTCGGAGCAATGCTCTAAGGCGCAGCGCAAGATTCGCATTACGAAAGGTTCTGATCATGTCGGCAGCAAAATCCAGCACCGTTCTCGTTATCGGAGCGGGCGGTGTCAGTTCGGTCTGCGTCCACAAGATGGCGTTCAACCCGGACATCTTCCCTGAGATCCATCTGGCCAGCCGAACCAAGTCGAAGTGCGATGCAATTGCCGCTTCGGTGAAGGAACGCTGCGGGCGCGATATCGCCACCTATGAAATTGACGCGGAAGAAGTCCCGGCGATGGTCAACCTCATCCGCAAGACCGGTGCGGGCCTCGTGGTCAACCTTGCGCTACCCTATCAGGATCTGCCGATCATGGACGCCTGTCTTGAAGCGGGCGTCGATTACCTAGACACCGCCAATTACGAGCCCAAGGATCAGGCCAAGTTCGAATATCATTGGCAGTGGGCCTATCAGGATCGCTTTGCCGAAGCCGGTCTGATGGCGCTGCTGGGCTCTGGCTTTGATCCGGGCGTGACCAGCGTGTTCACGATGTGGCTCAAGAAGCACAAGCTGAAGACCATCCGCCAGCTCGACATTCTCGATTGCAACGGCGGCGATCACGGCCAGCATTTCGCGACCAACTTCAACCCGGAAATCAACATCCGCGAAGTGACCGCACCCGCGCGCCACTGGGAGAACGGCGACTGGGTCGAAACCCCGGCGATGGCGAACAAGGTCGCCTTTGACTTCGAGGCGGTTGGCCCCAAGAACATGTACCTGATGTATCACGAGGAGCTGGAAAGCCTCGCCAAGTTCGTCCCCGAACTGGAGCGCGCGCGGTTCTGGATGACCTTCGGTGACCAATACATCACCCACCTCACCGTGCTGCAGAATGTCGGCATGACCTCGATTGAGCCGGTGCGCTATCAGGGCAAGAACATCATCCCGCTGCAATTCTTGGCGGCCGTGCTCCCCAAGCCCGAGACGCTGGGCGAGACCACCAAGGGCAACACCAATATCGGCGTGATCGCAACCGGCGAGGCGCTGGACGGTTCGGGCGAGAAGACGTTCTACATCAAGAATATCTGCTCGCATGAGGCTGCTTATGAGGAGACCGGCAATCAGGCGGTTTCTTACACGACGGGCGTGCCAGCGATGATCGGTGCTGCAATGATGGTGCGCGGTGACTGGCAGGGCGAGGGCGTGTTCAACATCGAACAGCTCGATCCCGATCCCTTTATGGCCATGCTGAATGCACACGGCCTGCCGTGGACGGTTGAGGAAATGGCCGGGCCGGTGGAATTCTGATAGAAGAAAGTATTTCGCACGGAGGCCACGGAGGTAAGGAGGCCACGGAGGGGGCAAGCGATGCAGCACGGCGACATTAGCGGGATCGTCATTGAAGAAGCTATTGAGATTCACCGTGCACTTGGCCCCGGCCTGTTTGAAAGCGTTTATGAGACCGTCCTTGCGGGCCGTCTTGAAGCCAGGGTGTTGACGGTTCAACGACAGGTGCCAGTGCCCATCATTTTCGATGACCAGGTCTTCGAGGCGGCCTTCAAGGTAGACATTTTGGTCGAAAACACGCTTGTGTTGGAAATCAAGGCTGTCGAAACGCTCAGCAAGGCTCACGCAAAACAGGTCATCACCTATCTGCGTTTGATGAAGCAGCCCGTCGGGCTGCTTCTGAATTTCTCCTGCGCAACGATGGTTGAAGGTATTCGCCGGATCGTGAACAACCACCTTACGGCTTGATCCAGCGGTCTCCTTTCCTCCGCGTTCTCCGCGCGAAACAATGAAGGCACCACGTCGCCAATGCGCTCCAAACTCACGACTGCCGCTTATGCATTGGGCGCCGCCGGATTGCTCGCGCTCGCCGCATGCGACACTGCTCCGCCGCCGCGCGAGGACGTGCCCAAGCTCGCCGTTGACACCGGCTGGCCGACCATTCCGGCCGGCACGAAGTTTGGTGAAGTCAGCGCGGTCGATGTCGACGCTGAGGGCAACGTCTGGGTGCTCCACCGCGCTGGGCGGGTGTGGGCGGAGCCTTTTCCCAAAAACCCCATCGCTGAACCCACCGTGTTCAAGTTCGCTCCGGATGGAACCTTGCTGGCACAGTGGGGCGCGGGGCAATTTATCATGCCGCATGGCTTGTCGATCGATCCGCAAGGCAAGGTCTGGATCACTGATCCGGGCCTAGAGCAAGTGTTCCGTTTCAGCCCCGATGGCGTGCAGGAGCTGGTGATCGGGACGCGCGGCGAGACGGCGCAGGATGCGACCCATTTCGGTCGCCCTGCTGATATCGCCTTCCTTGGTGCTGAACCGGATGAGCGCGTCCTGATCGCCGATGGCTACGTCAACACCCGCATCGCCGAGTTCTCGCCGCAAGGCACATTCCTGCGCGACTGGGGCACATTCAAGGTCGCTCACGCGGTCGCAGTTGACACTACGCGCATCTATGTCGCCGACCGCGAGAATGCGTGCATTCAGGTCTTCGATCATGCGGGCAAGCTGATCGAAAGCCGCGTCTCGCCCGCTGGCAACCACACCTATAGCCTCAAACCGCTGAGCGGCGGGCGGATGCTGGCGGTTGAGGGGCGCGACGGGGCTGACCGCAAGGGCGCGATCATCCGCATCTATGCGGCGGATGGCACCATTGCGGCATCATACGATGTCGGCCTGCCGCGCGATGGTGCTAGCCTCGGCCATGATCTTGCGATCGGCCCTGACGGCCATATCTATGTCGCCGACGTGCCCGCAGGGCGGGTCTTGCGTTTCCAACTCCCTTCCCAATCGGACCAGTAGCCATGCAGACCAAAGCCGGTGATCCGGGTGCCTTTGCCCATTTCGATCTGTCGCGGGTCGATAGCCCCGCCTTCGTGGTCGATGCCGCCCGCCTGCGCGCCAATTGCCGGGTGCTGGCGGAGGTACGCGACGCGGCGACGGCGGACGGGGGCGATATCAAGGTGTTTGCCGCGCTGAAGGCGTTCAGCATGTTCTCGGCTGCGCCAATCATCGGCGAATATCTCGACGGGGTTTCCACCTCCGGCCTGTGGGAAGCGCGGCTCGCGTCAGAGTTCTACGACGGCGAAATCGCGACCTATTCCGCCGCCTTCAAGCCCGAAGATCTCGAAGAAATCTGCCGCCTGTCCGATCATGTGATCTTCAATTCGCCGTTCCAGCATCAGCGCGCGCGGCTGATCCTTGATCACGCCGCCGCCAACGGCGCACCGGTTAGCGTCGGCCTGCGGATCAATCCGCAAGTCGCCACCGGCGAGGTTGCCAAGTATGATCCCAGCGCCCCCGGATCGCGGCTCGGCTTCCCGCTCGACCAGCTGACCGAAGAGCACATGGAAGGGGTGGAGGGCATCCACTTCCACAACCTGTGCGAACAGGATTTTGAGCCATTGAAGGTCACGTGGGATCGGGTGTTCGATGTGATCGAGCCGTTCTTCGGCCAGCTCAAATGGATCAACATGGGCGGCGGTCACCACATCACCCGTGCCGATTACCAGCGCGAGGAACTGGTCGAATTCCTGAAAGACGCGGCTGAAGACACCGGCTGCCAGATCATCCTTGAACCGGGCGAGGCAGTCGCCCTCGACGCAGGAATACTGGTCGGCACGCTGCTCGACACGATGTTCAATGAAGTGCCGGTGGGCATCACCGACATCTCGGCTACCTGCCATATGCCTGACGTGCTGGAAGCGCCCTATCGCCCGGCGATGCTGGGCGAGATTACTGGCGGCGACATGATCCCGATCCGGCTGGGCGGCCCCTCCTGCCTCGCGGGCGATGTCATCGGCGATTATGCTCTGCCCGTGCCTGCTGAGCCCGGCGCGCGGTTCGCGTTTCTCGATCAAGCGCATTATTCGATGGTCAAGACCAACACCTTCAACGGGGTGCAACTGCCCAGCATCTGGATGTGGGACAGCGAAACCGATGCGATCGACTGCATCAAGCGGTTCGAATACGCGGATTTCCGCGATCGGTTGAGCTGACGCGCTCTATTGGCCGGACAAGGGCTGCGCGTCCGGCGCAATCACCCGGCCGCGCTCGTTCTGGTTGATCGCCAGCGCCAGGCTTGCCAGCGCGCCGAATTGTTCGGCGGCTTCGCTGGCGCGGGCGTGATCATCCTTCGCGTCCATCGACCCGCTTTCGAACATATCGCCGCCTTCCGCTGCGATAATCACCTGCCCGCGAATAAACAGCGCGCGCAGTTCCTTCGCACCAAAGGCGCTTTCCAGCTTCAACAGGTGTTCGACATAGCTGGGGTGCACCAGCACGCGCGCCTCGACCTGATCATCGCTGAACAGCCCGAACACCTCGGCAAAGGCGGGGTGCACCTGATCGACCCTGTCGAGCCGGTGGCCATCAAAAGTGACATTATCCTTGGCCCCGCCAAGCCCCAGCCATTTGCGATGCGCGCCTGCGCGTTGCAGCAGCGTGGTGGAATGGAAGCTGCGGCCAAACGCCATCTGGATGATCACCCCGCGGAACACGGTGACCCAGCGCTGGTTTTTGCCTGACCCGCGGCGTTCCTCAAGATGGGCTTCGTAGAGGTTGAAACCGTGGCCTTCGAGCGTGCCGTACCAGCGATCCTCAAACCCTGACCGGTCAAAATCAGGGACAAGGCCATAGGTCTGCGCCGCTTCGAATTCGGCGCCGGGTTCAACGTCATGCTCGTAAGTGACGCCGTAGCTTTCGGCGATTGCGGAGTTGATGCCGATCTTGATCGTCTTCTTGGCTTCGGCAATCGGCTGATAGCCCCAGGCTCCCACAGCCAGCCCGCCGCCCAGCGCAATGACGGTTTTCAGGCCGCCGGACAGGTCTGGCCCAAACCACAGGAAGGCCAGCACGGGCATCAATATTGCCGCGCCCCACACCCAGCGTGAGGTCGCCTTCTCCTTTGCGGCTTCCCGCATCTGGGTCTGCCCGGCCAGCCAGTTGCCCAGCTGACCCTGCATCAGGGAATCAACATTGTTGCGCATTGCCTCTCCCGCGCGATTCTTTAATCATTGTGCAGCACAATTGCGGGTGTCTGGTAAAGAGGGGCAATCAATATGTTCGTATGGATCAGCTTGGCGGTGGTGGTGATCATCATCATTGTGGTGATCGCCATCTACAATAATCTGGTCGGCCTGCGGCAAAATGTCCGGCAGGGCGTTGCCGATATTGATGCGCAGCTGCGCCAGCGGCACGATCTGATTCCCAATCTGGTTGAGGCTGTCAAAGGCTATGCCGGGCACGAATCCTCGACGCTTGAGGCGGTGATTACCGCGCGCAATGCTGCCGCCAAGGGCGCACCGTCTTCGGGCGAGGAAAAGCAGCTGCGGGTAGCGCTCGACAATCTGCTGGCACTGGGAGAAGCCTATCCTGATCTGAACGCATCAGCCAACTTCCAGTCACTCCAGACTGAGCTCGGCGATGTCGAGGACAAGCTGGCTGCGGCACGGCGCGCCCTCAACGCGGCAGTGGCCCGGTTCAACGGCGCGCGCGAATCCTTCCCGGCGGTGATCTTTGCCAATGCCCTCGGCTTCGCTGAGGCGGACTTCCATCGGCTTGATGATAGCGAGCAGGGGGTCGTTGACCAGGTGCCGCGCATTTCGTTCTGAACGGTCAGAAACCGGAGAGAAATCATTGGATTTCAGTCACACTTCGGTCGTGTTGGGGTGGGTGTCTTCAAAAAGTAACATTTCATCCCGTCGCGGTCCATTTTTCGTTTGCATTTCCCCCCCCAAACCCTAAACGCGCCCTTCCGCTGCCCCAAGGGGACTTCCAA
>JAKFWB010000080.1 GCA_021732945.1 Porphyrobacter sp. | reverse complement strand
ACACGTCGGCGGCAAAGCCCGCCGTGACCACCCCACCGGAGGCCTATAAATGACCCGCGCCGCAATCCTCGCCGCGCTCGCCCTCACGCTGGCCCCAACTCTTGCCGCACCGCTGGCCGCACAGGACAACCGCCTGCAAACCCTGGTGTTTGATGAAAACGCCGTGGTGCGCATCGAAGGCAAGGTGAAGGTGCAGACCACCATCAAGTTTGCGCCTGACGAAATGATCGAAAACGTCGCGATTGGTGACAGCGCGGCATGGCAGGTGCAGCCGAACAAGGCGCAGACCATCCTGTTCGTCAAGCCGCTGGAAGTGAACGCGCGGACCAATATGACCGTGGTGACCGACAAGCGCACCTACCTGTTCGATCTCGACGCTTCGCCGCGCAATGCCGCGCTTTACGTGCTGCAATTCCGCTATCCCGAACTGGAAAAAGCCGCTGAGGACGCCCGCATCGCCGCCGCTGCCGAGGCTGAAGCGCAAGCCTTACGCGCCGCCGCTGATCCGGTGGAAATCGCTGCGGCATCCGATCCCTATGCGGTGGCTGATCCTGCCAGCCTCAATTTCGATTGGGCCAAGGCCGGGGCGGCGGAACTGCTGCCCACCCGCACCTTCGATGATGGCGACGCGGTGTTCCTGACATGGCCCGCAGGCACCCCGATCCCGGCGATCCTGGTGACCAATGATGAAGGCGAAGAAGGCCCGGTCAACTTCACCACGCGCGGCGACATGGTGGTGGTGCAAGGTGTGCCGATGCAGATCATCCTGCGCTCAGGCAAGGATACCGCCACACTTACCAACACCGGCCCGGTCAAGCCATCGGCCCGAACGTCGGACCGGAGCGCCCTGCTCAATCTGTCCAAGCCTTCAAGGGAGACCAAGTGATGCGTCTGGCCATGCGTTTGCCGTCCAAAAAGGGCGCCGGAGATAGCGGCGAAACCGTCGATCCGCGCACCCGCGAATCGGCCGAGATCATCGATCTCGCCAGCCGCGCAGCCTTTCCTGCCGTCACTGACCGCAAGGCCAAGGGCGATGGAATGGGCCTCGCCGCCGGGGTGGCTGTGGTCGGCCTGCTGGGTGCCGTCACGTTCTGGGCGATGAATTCCGCGCGCCTGCCGGATCAGCAGCTGGCCGGCAACGCCGCGAACGCGCCCGCGCCTGCCCCTGCGATGGTGCCGGTGGTGGCCCCTGCGTCGACCGATCCGGTGCAAGCGCCCGCCGTGATTCCGCAGGTCGATCCAGCGCCCACCCCGGTGCTGGTCAACAATCCCGGGATCGTGCCGGGCACGGCGGCCAATCCCTATGCCAGCCCCGGTCTGGTGTTTGACGGTAGCCGGGCGGTTGGCAGCAGCCCACGGCTGGCCGAAGCGCCGATCCCTGCGCCCGGCGCGCCGAACGCCGCCGCATCGAGCGGCAACAGCAGCGCGGCAGCCTTTGCCAGCAGCATCGGCGGTGTCGGCGGTGCGCCTGCTCAGGCGCGCTCGCTGGCCAATCCCTCGACCACGGTGACCGAAGGCACGCTGATCCCGGCGATCCTTGAAACCGCGATCAACACCGATGTGCCGGGCTATGTCCGAGCGGTGGTCAGCCAGGATGTGCGCAGCTTTGATGGCAAGCGGGTGCTTGTCCCACGCTCGTCGCGCCTGATCGGCCAGTATCAGGCCGGTGTGCAGCAGGGCCAGCGCCGCGCCTATGTGATCTGGACGCGGTTGATCCGGCCCGACGGCGTATCGGTCAGCCTTGCCTCGCCCGCTGTCGGGTTTGACGGGACGACCGGGCTGGAAGGCGACGTCAACAGCCACTTCTTCCAGCGCTTCGGCTCGGGTTTGCTGCTGTCGGTGGTGGGCGGCCTCAGCTCGGTGGCGACCGGCGGTGTCGGCGGTCTGATCCTTGGTAGCAGCGCGCAATCGGCGGCCAATTCGGCGGTGCAGCAGACCGGCCAGATCAGCCCCACCATCCGCGTGCGCGCAGGCGAACCGATCCGCGTGTTCACCGCCCGCGATCTCGATTTCAGCCCGGTCGGCTGAGCCACGGCATGAGCGCGGATATCCACCGGCTGATGGCGGAAACGGGCGACGAGGTGGGCAGCGTGCCACTCTCGGCGGAGCGCAGCGTCTACCTTGACGCCTATCTCGGCCCCTTCCGCCGCTGGTTGGACCGCGACACGGTGACCGAAATCATGGTCAACCGCCCGGGTGAGGTTTGGATTGAAGACGCTGCCAGCCCCGGCATGCAGCGGATCGAAACGCCAGAGATTGACGACCGGCTGGTGCAGCGCCTTGCTGAACAGGTCGCGCGCGTTTCGCACCAAGGGATCAATCGCGAACACCCGCTGCTCGGCGCGACCCTGCCCGATGGCGCGCGCGTGCAGTTCTGCGGCCCGCCTGCCAGCCGCAAGCATTGGGTGATGGCAATCCGCCGCCACCGCCGCCTCGATCTGCCGCTTGATGCCTATGACACCGGCCCCTTGGTGGGCGAGGGCGTGATTGATTTGCCCGACCCGCAGTTTCAGCCGATTGCCTTCCTGCGCGAGGCGATCCGCGCGCGGCGCACGATCCTGATTTCGGGCGGCACCAGCACCGGCAAGACCACCTTCCTCAACGCCATGCTCGGCGAGATCCCGCGCGCCGAACGCGTGGTTTTGGTGGAAGATACGCCCGAGCTGAAATTCCCCGGCGAAAACTCCGTGGGCCTTGTTGCGATCAAGGGTGAACTCGGTGAAGCCAAGGTCACCGCCAACGAATTGCTGCAAGCCGCCTTGCGGCTGCGGCCCGACCGGATCGTGCTGGGCGAATTGCGCGGCGCTGAAAGCGTCAGCTTTCTGCGCGCGATCAATACCGGGCATCCGGGCAGCTTTTCCACGATCCACGCCAATTCCCTGCGCGGCGCGCTGGAGCAATTGTCGCTGATGGTGATGCAGACCGGCATTGGCCTCACCCGCTCGGACACCATTGCCTATGCCGCCAGCGTGATTGACGTGCTGGTGCAATTGGGCCGCGATGCCAATGGCAAGCGCGGGATCACCCAGATCGCGAACAGCCGCGATTTGGTGTAAGCCTGCGCCATCGCAAGGTGGGTCCAACGAAATTGACATTGGTGTGACAAGCCCTTCAAGGTGATTTACACCTCGCAGCGCAGCGAACATTGGGGCGTGCGGGGAGCGCCGCAGTGAATGCATCGGCGCGAGGCGGAACAGGGAAACGATGAGCACGTCACCGATCGGCAGCGAAGCCATTCCCGCCGGGGCCGGGGTTGCGCAGATGAGCGAGCTTGCGCCAGACGAATCGCCCTATTTCAACCGTGAGCTAAGCTGGCTGCAATTCAACCAACGCGTCTTGGCTGAAGCTTGCAACGAACGGTATCCGCTGCTTGAACGGCTTCGCTTCCTGTCGATTTCCGGCAGCAACCTTGACGAATTCATGATGATCCGCGTCGCCGGGTTGGTGGGGCAGGTGCAGCGCGGCTTGGCAACGCCTTCGCTCGACGGACGCAGCCCCTCGCAACAGCTCGCTGCGATCCGGGAAAAGCTGGTCGAGCTGTCGCAGCGCCAGCAGGCGATCTGGCGTTCGGTGCAGGGTGGGTTGGCGGCAGCGGATATCCACATTGCTGACGAACAGCGCGTCAGCCCGGCGGCGCACAAGTGGCTGAAGAGCTTCTTCCTCAACGAGATCCTGCCGATCATCACTCCGCAAGCGCTCGATCCCGCGCACCCGTTCCCCTTCGTCCAGAACGAAGGCATGGGCCTGCTGTTCACGCTGACCCGCGATGCCACGCGCGAACAGTTGATCGAGATGGTGCTGATCCCCAGCGCGCTGCCGCGCTTTGTGCGCGTGCCGGATGCGGTGACCGGGGATGGCAGCGTGCTCTACATCTCGATCGCGCGGATGATCCAGCGTTATGCCGAGGCGCTGTTTCCCGGCTTCACCATTCAGGGCGACGGGCTGTTCCGGGTGCTGCGCGACAGCGACATCGAGATCGAGGAAGAGGCCGAAGACCTCGTCCGCACCTTCCGCAGCGCAATCCAGCGGCGGCGGCGCGGGCAGGTAATCCAGCTTGAGATCGAGGAGGATTTCGATCCGGCGGCCGAAGCCCTGCTGCTCGAACAGCTCGGCATCAACGAAGCCGCGCTGATCAAGACCGATGGCATCATCGGGGTCGATGGCCTGGCGGAAATCGTCCGCGAGGACCGGCCCGACCTGAAGTTCGACGCCTATTCCCCGCGCCTGCCCGAGCGGGTGCGCGAGCATGATGGCGATGTGTTCTCCGCGATCCGCGAGAAAGACATCGTCATCCACCACCCTTACGAAAGCTTCGAAGTGGTGGTCGATTTCGTCCGTCAGGCCGCCGCTGATCCCGATGTCGTCGCGATCAAGCAGACGCTCTACCGCGCCGGATCCCAGTCAGCGGTGATCGGGGCGCTGATAGAGGCGGCAGAAGCGGGCAAATAGGTTACCGCGGTGGTTGAATTGAAGGCCCGGTTTGACGAGGAACAGAACCTCAAATGGGCCAGCGCGCTGGAACGTGCGGGCGTGCAGGTGATCTATGGCTTCACCGACTGGAAAACCCACGCCAAGGTGTCGATGGTGGTGCGGCGCGAGGGCGAAGGCTTTCGCAATTACTGCCATTTCGGCACCGGCAATTATCACCCGGTCACCGCCAAGATTTACACCGACCTCAGCTTCTTCACCGCTGACCCCAAGCTGGGGCGCGATGCGGCCAAGATGTTCAACTTCGTCACCGGCTATGTCGAGCCCCACGCGCTGGAACGCATCCACATTGCGCCGATCGATCTGCGCAGCGAAATCTACGCCCGGATCGATACCGAAATCGCCAATGCGCAAGACGGAAAGCCGGCTGCCATCTGGTTCAAGTGCAACCAGCTGACCGATCAAGGCGTGATCGACCGGCTCTATGCCGCCAGCAATGCCGGGGTGCAGATCGAACTGGTGGTGCGCGGCATTTGCTGCCTGCGCCCCGGCATCATCGGCATGAGCGAGAATATCCGGGTGAAATCGATCATCGGGCGCTTTCTCGAACATAGCCGCATCTATGCCTTTGCCGATGGTCACAAGATGCCCAGCGCGCAGGCCGCCGTGTTCATCGCTTCTGCTGACCTGATGACCCGCAATCTTGATCGCCGGGTGGAAACATTGATCCCGATCCTCAACCGCACGGTGCATGATCAGGTGCTCCAGCAAGTGCTGCTCGCCAACATGCTCGATAGCGAACAGAGCTGGTGGCTGCATCCTGATGGCCATTACACCCGGGTTGAAAGCGAGGCCAATAGCGGCAGCAAGCCGTTCAACTGCCACCGCTATTTCATGACCAACCCGTCACTGTCAGGGCGCGGCGGCGCGCTGGAGGCGGGCGCTGTGCCGAAGCTGAGCATGCGCCGGGGGGCCGCCTAGTGAGCTACGGCAAGCGGCGGGGTTACCGCGACGGCGCAATTGCAGGCAGCCGTCCGGAACGCGCGATCATCGACATCGGATCGAACACGGTTCGTCTGGTCGTCTACGGCGGCACGATGCGCGCGCCCACGGTGCTGCTCAACGAGAAAGTCACGGCCAAGCTGGGGCGCGAAATTGCGGCGACGGGCAGGCTGGCGGATGAGGCGATGGCGCTGGCGCTGCGGGGCCTCAAACGCTTTGCGCTGTTGCTTGCCGATCTGGGCATCACCGATATAGAAACCGTGGCAACGGCGGCGGTGCGCGATGCTGCCAATGGCCCGGACTTCGCCCAACAGCTGCGCGCCATCGGGCTTAACCCGCGGGTGATTTCGGGCGAGGAAGAAGCACTGCTCAGCGCCCACGGCGTGATCGGCGCCTTCCCCGATGCGCGCGGGATTGTGGCGGACCTTGGCGGCGGCAGCCTTGAACTCGTGCGCGTGGCAGGCGGAGCGACCGACAGCGCCAGCAGCCTGCCGCTTGGCACCCTGCGCCTGCCCGATCACCGCAGGGGCGGGCGCGCGGAGATGGCGAAATCGCTCGACAAGGTGATCCGCAAGGGCGGGTGGGATCTGACGGCCAACCCGGCGGCTGATAATGGCGCGCTCTATCTGGTGGGCGGTACATGGCGGGCGATGGCGGTGTTTGCGATGGCCGCGCAAGCCTACCCGCTGAGCGATCCCCATGGGTTTGAGTTGGACGCCGCCGCCGCGCTTGACCTCGCCAATCGCCTTGCCGCGAGCGAGACCGAAGTGATCAAGGGGCGCGATCGGATATCGTCGATGCGCGCGGAAAAACTGCCCGATGCTGCGGTTCTGTTGCAAGCCTTGCTGGCGCAGCTCAACCCCGAACGCGTGGTGTTTTCATCATGGGGGCTGCGCGAAGGGCTGCTGTATGATCGCCTGCCCCCGCACAGCCGGGCGCAGGATCCGCTGCTGGCCGGGGTGGCGGTGTTCTCCAGCAATCGCGGCAGTGCGCCGACGCTGGCGACGCGGATGGCGGCATGGACGCTCGACGCCGCGCCTGCCCGCGAGCATGGCAGCGAGCGGCTGCGGCTGGCCGCCACCATGCTGGCGCTGGCGTCGATGCAGATCGAGCCCAATATCCGCCTGCCGCAAGCTATCAACTGGGCGCTGCACAAGCGCTGGGTCGGGATTGACGGCAAGGGCCGGGCAATGCTGGCGGCGGCGATTGCGGCCAATGGCAATCAGCTCAGCCTGCCCGAACCTGTGCGCGCGCTTGCCAGCCCTGAGGCGCTGGAGGAAGCGGTGCGCTGGGGCCTTGCGCTGCGGCTCGCGCGGCGGCTCGGCGGGCAATCGCGCCGCTCGCTCGAAGTGAGCAAACTTGGCATTGCCGATGGCGCGCTGGTGCTCACCCTCGCAGAAAGCCACGCCGCGCTGTTCGGTCAGCCGACCGAGAAGGACATGAAGCTGCTCGCTGCGCGGTTGGGGCTGAGCTGGCGGGTCGCAATCGTGCCTGAGAGCGCGCTTTAGGTAAGCTTGCTCTGGGTGCTGGCAAAGGGCGAGAAATCGGTCTCCAGATCGTATAGATCGACACCCTCAGCCTTTTTCAGCCGGTTCACCACCACATAGGTAACCGGGGTCAGCACCGCTTCCCACACCACCTTCAGCGCCCAATTGGTGATCATCACAGTGATCACCGCCTCGGTCGTCCAGATGCCGAGGAAGGCGACGGGATAGAAGATCAGGCTGTCGACGCCTTGGCCCACGAAGGTCGATCCGATGGTGCGGGTCCACAAGGCGCGGCCCTTGGTCCACACTTTCATCTTGGCCATGACGAAGGAATTGACGAACTCGCCCGCCCAGAAGGCGGTGATCGAGGCGACGACGATCCGCCAGGTGCTGCCGAACACGCTGTCATAGGTCATCTGGCAGATCGCGCCGCCGGGGATCGCCGGATCGGATGCGGAGGTGAGCGGGCGCGGGCCGCCAAAGCCGCTCGCAGCGCATTCCCACCCGCCGAACGGTGGGAGGGCGGTGACGACATAGGACATGAAGGCGAGAAACAGCATCGCCCCTGTGCCCACCCAGATCACCCGGCGCGCCTTGGCGAAGCCGTAAATCTCGGTCAGCACGTCGCCGATCACGTAACCGAGCGGGAAGAACAATATCCCCGCGCCGTAGATGAAGGTGCCATCGGCCGCTGGCCACCAGCCTTCGGGCCAGAACGGTACATCAACGTAGGTCAGCTTGGCCGCGCCGATGATGTTCGACAGCAGCAGGATCGCGACAAACGCCGCCATCACCAGATCATAATAGCGAAAGGTGATCGGCGGGCGGCTGGTGGCAATGATGCCATCGGCGGGATCGCGGTCGAAAAAGGCTGCGGGATCAGCGGGAGCGGTGTTTTCCATCACTTCGCTGGTTAGCGCGATTCCCTTGGCCCGCAAAGCGCGCTATTGGCCGGAGCGGCGCGCGCCCGTAGCTCATCTGGATAGAGCGCGAGACTTCTAATCTTGAGGCAGCAGGTTCGAGTCCTGCCGGGCGCGCCATTTTTCTCACCCCCGCGCCACATTCTCCAGCAGCTCGCCGGTCACAGGGTAGCCCGCATCGCTGAGTATCGTCAGCCACGGCTTGCCATCCTGTTCGACCACCTGCGGCATGATCGTGCGCACCGGGATCGCCTCGGCCTGCGCGCGGGCTTCTTCGTAGCTGGCAAACAGGGCGAGGCGTTCAAGGTTGCGGCGGGTGGGGAAGATCAGCTTGATCTCACCGCGCTCAGCAGCGTCAAGCGCGCCTTGCGCCGAGACCCAGAACAGCCGCGTGTTTTCGGCATGGTCAATCGACACATCAACCGCTCCGGTGCCAAGGTTGGCGAGGTAGAAGCGGGTATCATAGACCCGCGATATCGCCTCGTTCTTGGGGAACCAGCGTGCAAATGGCGTGATCTGGGCAAGGTCCAACTGCCAGCCGAAAGCATCGAGCACCGGCGCGAGCGCGCCGACTTCGGCCAGCAAGGTGCGGGCTTCGGACGCGCGGGCGGCGTCAATCGCGCCTGCCAGCCCGAGCGCGAGGCCGGTTTCTTCCAGCGTCTCACGCACAGCGGCGATCTGGTGCGCGGCTTCATCGGCGGTCATGCCGCTAGCGGCGGCCACTGTCTCACCCAGCGCATAATCCGCCGGATCGACCCGCCCGCCGGGAAACACCGCCATCCCGCCTGCAAAACTCATATTGCGTGATCGCACCGTCATCAGCACTTCGGGCGCGCCGCCACCGGGGGCGTTGCGGAAGATGATGATAGTCGCGGCAGGGATGCCTTCAGGCGTGGAATCGGTTGTCATCGCGGCCCACGATGGCCCCCCTGCACGCGCTTGCCAAGGCCCATGGCATGCTCCTGTCGGTTTGGTGAGGCGTGTCGGGATGCTTTACACTCCGGCATGATCACTGTCTGGCTGAGGGGGGAAATCGACGGATTTCCGCCATTTTTGGCATTTGGCACGCGCATTGCATAACGAGAAGCGGTCTAAATGGTCTTCGACGAGAGGCGCGATCCTTCCTGGTCTCCGGGTTGCGCCTCCCCGAACATGAAAAAGCGCTCCGCACTGGTCCTGCGGAGCGCTTTTTTGTTTTTGGCCCTCAAACGCCGGGCGGCGGACATCCGTCCGCCTTGGCTTTCCTCCGGGGACCCGGCCCCTTGCGGGGCCACCCCTCCGGGCGCGCAGTCGCGCTTGCGGCCCTGCGGGCCGTTCTTATCCCGCTTTGGTAACGCCGCTTTCATCCATCAGCTGCTGCAATTCGCCCGCTTCGAACATCTCCATCATGATGTCGCTGCCGCCAACAAATTCGCCCTTGATGTAGAGTTGCGGGATTGTGGGCCAATCGGAAAAGCCCTTGATCCCCTGGCGCACTTCCATGTCCTGCAACACGTCAACGCTTTCATAGGCGACGCCGCAGTGATCAAGGATCGCGACCGCCTTGCTGGAAAACCCGCATTGCGGGAACAGCGGGGTGCCCTTCATGAACAGCACCACATCATTGCTGGTGACGATATCGGAAATGCGGGAATTGACGTCGGTCATGGTGCTTTGAGCCCCTGATGCGTGTGAATGAATGTTGCGCTTTACGTGGGAACCACGGTGGTGACTTGCAAGGCGTGCAGTTCGCCGCCCATGCGTCCGCCGAAGGCGGCATAGACCAGCTTGTGCTGCGCCACCCGGTTGATCCCTGCAAATTGCGGAGCGGTGACTTTTGCCGCCCAGTGATCATTATCCCCCGCCAGATCAGTCAGTTCCACAGTCGCGCCCGGCAGGGCGGCGAGGATCGCGTGTTCGATTTCGGCGGCGGACATCGGCATGGGATCAGACCTCGCCAAACAGCTGGCGGCGGGCTTCGATCGTCATTTCTTCCAGCTTGGCGCGAATATCGGCTTCGCTGACATCGGTCTGCGCGGCAGTCAGATCGCCGAGCAGCTTGCGCACCACGTCTTCATCCCCCGATTCCTCGAAATCGGCTTGCACTACGGCCTTGCGATAGGCGTCGGATTCCTCCGGTGTCAGCTTCATCAGGCCAGCGGCCCATTCGCCCAGCAAGCGGTTGCGGCGCGCGGCGATACGAAAGGCGGTTTCGCCATCGAGCGCGAACTTGGCTTCTTCAGCGCGTTCGCGGTCCTTGAAATCGGTCATTGAACTGTCCCTCCGGATCGAATTTACGGCTTGGATAGAGGCGGCGGCGCGCGGCTTCAAGCGATCATGTGCGTTCCCGCGGAGGCGGGAACCTCAGGCAAACTGGAGCGACGCCGACTGAGGCTCCCGCCTTCGCGGGAGCGCACATCATTCAATCCATCGTAACGACCAGCTTGCCCACCGCCTCGCGGTTTTCCAACTTGGCGATGGCATCGCCTGCGCGGGCGAGGGGGAAGGTTTCACTTACCAGCGGGTCGATTTTGCCCGCCTGCATCAGCGCGAACAATTCGTCCACCTGCGCCCGGAACTTTACCGGTTCGCGCGCGGTGAAAGCGCC
>JAKFWB010000002.1 GCA_021732945.1 Porphyrobacter sp. | reverse complement strand
GGGCGCTCGTCGCGCAAAATCCAGCAGGAGTTCGAGCACATCCGCAAACGCTACTGGGGCCAGCGCTTCTGGCAACGGGGCTACTTCTCAACCACATCCGGCAACATCACCGATGATATCATCATGCGTTATCTCGACCGACATACCCACAAAAACGGCTTCAGCCACTCCGCATGATCCTACCGGCGTCAGCCGGTCAGTCATTCAGCCGCGCGGCGCGCGACGGCTGTCTGGCGCTGCTGCATCTCGTCCGGCTCGGCTGGCGGGTCGGGCACGATCGCGACGTCGGCGAATGCGCCGAAGTGGTCTGCGTACACGCCGCGCAGGTAGGCGGGGAGATACTGGCTGTCGATCAGCGCCACCTCTTCGATTCCCGCCAACTTCGCTTCGAGCGACAGCATGGGGTGGATCTCCGGGACCGGCCGCCAGTTCTTCTTGATCGACAGCATGGTTTGGTCGATCTCCGCCCCGTTGAATCCGCCCATGCGCCAGTCGTTCTTACGGTCGTTTGTCAGGATTATGGGCGCATTGGCGCCTGAATTCTCGGCATGTTCCATCGCCTCTTTCCAGAATATGAGGTCGCCGTACCTGTTCGCACCGGCGACCGAGACTTCGTCGGGATCGTCGTCCGCCTGTCCCTTCTTGTTCCGATCTTGGTAGCCAGGCGGAATGCGCCCCTCGTAGCGGGCAGCACCTTCCTGTGCGATGTCCGGCAGGTCGGAGAACAGGTCTCGGACCGGCAGCACGCGCTCGTTGATGTAGTCCATGATCTGGCTGGCGTGCGCAGGATAAGCGTTCTTCCACTTCTTCGATGCCGCCGCCAGTAAGCCGAGCGTGTTGATCGCGTCGCGTGTCGAGGAGCGCAATCGGTCCCAAGGGTCGGCTGCGGGAAGCGCCGGATCGTCGAGGAATGGCCGGAAGTAGTTGAACGTGCCGCCGGCAAGTTGCGAGATCTCAGACGTCTTCTTCTCCAACTCGCCGACAATAGTGCCGGTGACGTGATGCCGCAGATACTCGTGCGCCGCCCATGTCGGCACGTGTGCGCGATTGCCTAGTTCCGTACGGAGCCAGTCTAGCAGTTTGCCGCGCGACGCCGGGCCGATCTTAGTCGCCCACATCAGGAACGACGTGTCTATGTAGACGTGCGTTCCGACCTCAGCGAGCAGGCGACCGATCCTTGCGCGATAATCATCGGACCCTTCGGCTTCGGTCGGGATGTTGAGGCGCGCGATGCTGGGCGCCCGTTGCCCATCGGCTAGCCTTTCCTATTCAATTCCACTGCCCCGCATCCTCATATGATGAAGCAAGCCTAGGTGACTCGCAAGAAATATGAAGGAAGCGGCTAGTTAGTACCGACCCAGTATAACCGATGATTGAGCGGCAACTCGTTTTTCAAACATGAGCCTGCTGCATCAAGATTGACGAACAGTTAGACGTTCAAACTGCTACAGCGAAGCGAACACCTCCTCGACGACGGTGATTGTGAGTTCGATATCAGAACGAGATCCGCTTGGTCGGTCACTTCCGAAGAGTTGGCTAAAGCACCTTCTTCTTCGCCGTCAGGAGAATTTTGAAGAATCTGGCGCACCCGACAGGATTCGAACCTGTGACCTCTGCCTTCGGAGGGCTTCCAGATTCCATAACTATATGGAATCATTTGTATTTTCCTTATCGTCGGTTTGTGAACTTTGACGGATTTCCGCGCTTTTTGATGGAACCTTTCAGACGTTCTGTGAACTCATGTGCACCGGAATTGCCGGTCGCTCATAATGTATCTCAATTGGCCACCACTGGGTAGCGTCATTTATCTACAGGCTGCAACTCAGCAGGTCGATTTGCGTTAGGCACCCGCAATTCCAGCGGGAAAGCCTGGTCAGCCACGATCCTGTGAAACAACAACCGAACTGCATCAGAAGTCGACAAGCCCATCGCGCTCAGCGCTTCAATCGCCTGCGCTTTCAGTTCAGCATCCAATCGGACATGCAGCATCGAAGTGTGGGTTGCCATCTCGGTCTCCTGATCATCTATGTATAGCCGATACTGCTCAATTGCGGAACAGTGCTCCGACAGATCCAGATGGCCTTACTTGCCACGCAGAAGCCCCGCTGCCGGGGTTTGGTCAATTCGCCAGCGGTTCTACGGGTTCAGAGAGCTTTGCCGCCGTTGTTGCGTTTATTTCGAATATCGGCAATCCAGGATGCAGTCTTTGGAAAAGAGCCATGTCCTTGCCAGCCCGCGCCTTGCCCTTCGGCAACAAAATGCCAACAGCCGAGGACAAGGAATGTGCCAGCGCACTGCGCGGCCTAATCGAGGGCGAAAAGTCGACTGCAGTAGAATTGTGCGTGCCAGATCCCAGGACGAAGAAGCTGGTGGAAATTCCGCTCACGCCGTCGATGTCCGAGCTATTGCTGGACTTGCTTCGATGCATTGCCAATGGCGATGCGGTAGCTATCGTACCAATCCAGCAATTGCTGACGACGCAGCAGGCCGCCGCCCTGCTAAACGTGTCTCGCCCCTATTTCATCAAGCTGCTCGAAAATCAGAAAATCCCGCACAGCTTTGTTGGGCGGCACCGGCGCGTCAGGGCGGAGGACGTGTTCGCCTACAAAGCCGCCATCGACCAAGCGCGCTCCGACGCACTTGACGAATTGGTGGCGATGGATGCGGACCAGTATTGAGGGCCGCTGCTTATGGCAGCCTGCCGAAGCGCCATTTCGAGCGGACGGATTGCTGACGAGGAACCGAGCCGGATAAATCAGCTCAGGCGATCTGCATGGCCAGCGCCTGAAGATCACTGTGGTCAGCGTGGGTGTAGACCCGGTCCTGGGTCTCGGCGGTCATGGCCAGAAATGCATCGACCTGGTGGCTGTGCATCCCCATGTTCCGCAGCTCCGTGACCCTCGTGTGGCGAAGCGTGTGCGGGGTGACATCCTTGAAGCCGCATCGCTCCACCGTGGCGCGAAAGCCCTTCACGACCGAATTGACGCGTCGCGTGTGGTCGAGCTTCTGGTGGAACACGAACTCGGGAACCTTCTCGTAGGCTTTGTATCGCTGCAACAGATAGGCTCGCAGTGGCGGCGCCATCGGCGTTACCGCCCGCGGCTTGTGGTCGACGATCAGTTCACCGCGATCGGGCAGACGGTAGTCAATCACGTTCCGGTCGAAATCGATGTTCGACCAACGCAGGTCCATGATGGCACCGCTGCGCGCGCCAGTGTAGTAGGCGATCATCAGAAACAGCTGGAGTGGCTCGGCAGCGCGATATTCCTTGGCTGCCTCTGCGAACAGCTGATCGAACTCGTGCCGCTTTAGCCAGCGCTTCCGCGGTGCTCCATCGCGGGGAAGCTTCGGGAACACGATCGCGTGAACCTTGTGGTTGACCGCCGCCGCCTTGACGGCCGCCCTGAGGTCGCTCAGCTCACGGCGGATTGTCGCCCGCGATCGACCGGGCTTCTTGTCGCTCCGAACATTCGCCTTCTCGTAGTCCAGCACGGCGTCAGGCGTAATCGCGTCGAGACACGCATCCTTCCAGAATTCAAGAATGTGCTGCATCGAGGACAGAAACCTGTCTCCGCGACCAGTCTTTGAAAGGCGCGCGTGGTGGGCATCGAGAACGTCTGCGATCTTGACCCGATAAGGCGGCAAAGCCCGGCTGCTCTTCGATAGGCGCCGATCCCTCAGGAATTCCTCGAGGACCTCCTGCGCTTCTTCGCTGTCTCGAGTGTTTGTTGATACGTCCTTCTGCTGGCCGGTGGCTGGGTCGATGTAGCGGACGTAGAAATTGGGCTTACCGCTCCGGCGGACGAGTCTGGGGCCGATGGATTGTCTTGGCACGGCGGCACCTTGAAGATCTTGCAATACTCGGTAATAGCATCTGGTGGCAACAAGATCAGGCCACCTGCGCGAACGTGACGTAGCATGCGCGCCTTAATCATGCGACGAATTCGGCCCTCGGGCCATCCCGATTGCTGCGCTAGTTCTTTTGGGCTTAACATTTGCATGGCGTGTCTGTCACCTCTGCTTCGATCTGACCGGAGCCATAGGGTCGTTCCATCATCAGTGCTTGAACTTCAGGGTTCCAAAAAAATGTAATTGAAGAACCCAGCTCCCGGAAGCGGCGGTCAAGCTGTGTGGCGACATTTGATCGATTTTTGCGTGTTCGGATCAATTTTTCCCGCAGTGATCGCGCATGGATAGTTCCGAGTGGTCATGAATCAATGACCAGGGTGGTCGGGATTCCAGACCACCCTGGTCTGGATTTATGACCACCCTGGTCTGGAATCCGGACCACCCGGTCTCAGATTTGATACCACCTTCCCGCGAATCGCAGGCCGTCCTGTCTCGATTTGAAAATGGAAACGCGTTCCATTGACATTTTTGAATTCATGGCTAGAACGATAATCCATGAATGCGATCCCCCTCCAGGCATGCGCCAGCATTTTCAGCGGCTCCGCCGTTGTGCGCGGCTCGAGCGATTCCCGTGCGGTGATGGTGGGTGACCTAGATGGAAGTGGAGTCCTCCCGCGTCTGCTCACAAGGGTGGGGGCGCCACCCTCCGGAACCTTAGGCGCGTTGCACACAGGCGATGTCGTGATCTCATTGCGCGGCAATTCCAACAATGCCGCTGTGATTGACCCCGTCGATCTTGAGGGCGCGCCTCTATTCGCCACCCTTGATCTTGCGGTCATCAGGCTCGCTGATCTTGAGAGCGTCTGTCCGCACTATCTTGCCACCTTCCTGAATCTTCCGGTCACGCAGGTGGTCCTTTCGGATAGCCGGGAGGGGTCAGCAGCAAAGCGCCTGCCCCTGGGGCCGTTGAAGAGTCTCGAGGTCCCCATTCCCGACTGGCCGCGCCAGTTGGCGATTGTTGCTCTTGCACGCGCGGCCGCGGAAGAACGGCGTCTGGCCGATCAGCTTGCCCGCCTTCGCTCTACCCTCATCAATCATTGTCTGGCCGAGGCCGCCGCCCTGCCCATGAAGGAAGCCACCCTATGACCCCCGTCAAGCAGTCCGACGTCAACAAGGCCGCATGGGATGCCTGCGACACCTTCCGTGGCACCATCGATGCCGCCAACTACAAGGACTACATCCTTGTCTTCCTGTTCTGGAAGTACCTGAGCGACATCTGGGCGGACGAGCGCAAGCAGGCTGCCGAGCAGTATGACGGTGACGAAACGCGGATCGCCCGGCGCCTTTCGCGCTTCCGCTTCCAGCTTCCCGACAGCACCAGTTTCCATGACCTCTACCCGCAACGCAACGCCGAGAATATCGGCGAACTGGTCAACATTGCCCTCGAAGCGATCGAGGATGCGAACCTTGCGAAGCTGGAGAACGTGCTCACGGCAGTGGACTTCAACAGCCGCAACAACCTTGGCGAAACGGCTGATCGCAACCGGCGGGTGAAGGATCTGTTCGACACCTTCCACAAGCCGACGCTCGATTTCTCACCCTCGCGCTTCTCAGGCAAGGACACCGCCGAAGACGTAATCGGCGAGACCTACATTTACCTGATTTCCCGCTTCGCCAGCGATGCGGGCAAGAAGGCGGGCGAGTTCTTCACCCCGCGCAAGGTGTCCGAGCTGCTCGTCAAGCTGGCCGATCCGCAGCCGGGCAACCGTATCTGTGATCCGGCCTGTGGTTCTTCCACGCTGCTGATCCGCGCTGCCGAATATGTGGCGGAAAAGGAAGGTAAGCACCACGCCAGCGAAGCCAATGTCGCCCTGTTCGGGCAGGAGGCCACCAACCAGACGTCGGCACTCGCCCGGATGAACATGTTCCTTCATGGGCTGGATAGCGCGCGCATCGAGTGGGGTGACACGCTGACCAACCCCAAGTTCCTGACCGAAGACGCGCTGATGCGGTTTGACCGGGTGATCGCCAATCCGCCCTTCAGCCTCAAGAAGTGGGGCAGCGAGACGGCGAAGAACGACCGCTTCCACCGCTACCATCGCGGCCTGCCGCCGCAGTCGCGCGGGGACTATGCCTTCGTCAGCCACATGATCGAAAGCGCCCGTCCGCGTGAGGGAAAGGTTGCGCTGATCGCGCCGCATGGGGTGCTGTTCCGGGGTGCTGCCGAGGGTGTGATCCGGCAGAAGCTGATCGAGGAGAACCTGCTCGACGCAGTGATCGGCCTGCCCGCGCAGCTGTTCCCCTCCACCGGCATCCCCGTGTGCATCGTGATCTTCGACCGTTCGCGGGAAAAGGGCGGCGCGCGCGCTGGCGTGGACGATGTGATGTTCATCGATGCGAGCCGCGATTTTACCCCCGGCAAGAAGCAGAACGAGCTGGAGGAAGGCCACATCGCAAAGATCGTGGCCACCTATCAGGCGCGCGAGAATGTGGAGCGTTATGCCGCCCTCATCGAGCGCGCTCAGATCCGGGAGAATGGCTACAACCTCAACATCCCCCGCTATGTCGACACGTTCGAGGCCGAAGCCGAAATCGACATTGCCGCTGTTCAGGCCGAGATCGTGGCGCTGGAAAAGCAGCTGGCCGACACGCGCCAGCGCATGGACGGCTTCCTGAAGGAACTGGGGGTCTCGCTCTGATGGCCAGTGACCTGATCCAGTACCAGACCGAGGATGGCGTTACCGTCATTCGTCTGCAGGCGCGCGATGGGACTGCGTGGCTCAGTCAGGCGGATATGGCCGAACTGTTCCAGACGACGGTCTCCAACATCAACAAGCATATCAAGGGCATATTGGCCGATGGAGAGCTCGACGAGTCAACCATTGAGGATTACTCAATAGTTCGATCCGAAGGGCAGCGGCAGGTGGAGCGCACGGTCGCGCATTATAACTTGCCCATGATCCTCGCCGTCGGTTTCCGTGTTCGCTCCCCGCGCGGCATGCAGTTCCGGCGCTGGGCGGCTGAGGCGCTGAGCCAGTATCTGGTCAAGGGCTTCGTCATGGACGACGAGCGCCTGAAGGACCCCGATACCGACTATTTCGAGGAACTGCTCGCGCGCATCCGCGACATCCGCAGTTCGGAAAAGCGGTTCTACCAGAAGGTGCTGGAGATCTACGCGACCAGCGTGGACTATGATGCACGTGCCGAAAGCTCGACCCGGTTCTTCAAGACGGTGCAGAACAAGATGCACTACGCCGCGCACGGGCAGACAGCGGCCGAGGTGATCTACACCCATGCCAATGCCAGCAAGGACCATATGGGCCTGACGCACTGGGACGGCCAGAAACAGGGCAAGCCCCCGCGCAAGGCTGATGCGATGATCGCCAAGAACTACCTGAGCGAAGAGCAGATCGAGCCGCTCAACCGCGTCACCACGGCCTATCTCGAATTTGCCGAATTGCAGGCACAGGGGCGCCGCCCGATGCATATGGCGGACTGGATCGCCAAGCTGGACGAGTTCCTGAAGCTGGCGGATCGCGACATCCTTACCGGCGCGGGGCGGATCAGCCATGCGGCCGCCATGGCCAAGGTCGAGGCGGAATACCCCATCTGGAATCAGCGCCGCATCAACGCCCCCAGCGCGGTCGAGCAGCATTTCCAGGAGGCGACACAGGCGGCCAAGCGGATCGCGGCGGAAAGGAAGAAGCCGAAGCGCAAGGGGAAGGACGATGTCTGATCCCCAGACCAAAAAGCTCTCCCACTACTTCACGCACAGTAAGCGGAAGGGCAAGCCGGGGCTGCCGCTCGCGTCGGTCACCATGCACAATGGCTTGGTGCCGCGCGCCGATTTGGAGCGAGACAAGGAGCGCAAGACGAAGACCAGCCTTGCAGCCGATGACCACTCGCTCGTCGAGCCCGGCGACATTGCCTATAACATGATGCGAATGTGGCAGGGGGCATTTGGATTGGCCAACGCGGCGGTCAATGTCAGCCCGGCGTATGTGGTGATGCGCGCCAAGCCTGCCCTCGATCCACGCTTTGCTGCACAATGGCTGAAATCGGACCGCGCACTCTATCTCCTTTGGGCCTACTCATATGGCCTGACTGATGACCGTCTGCGTCTCTATCCTAAGGAGTTCCTGCAAATCCCCGTAGCATGGCCTGATGTAACAGAGCAGAGGAGGATCGTGGCCGTTCTAGAGGCATGGGATGACGCCATCACTTCGTGCGAAAAGCTCGTCACATTGAAGGAAAAGCTTCAAAGCGCACTACGAGACAAGTTGCTGAAGGGGACGATCCGACTTCCTGGATTCACACATGACTGGCGCTGGATCGTTTTTTCAGATGCCTTCGATAGGGTCAGGCAAAAGAATGAAAAAGGAAATACAAACGTCCTGACAATCTCGGCGCAGAAGGGCCTGGTCAGTCAGTTTGATTACTTCAACAAGTCCGTCTCAGGTGAAGACGTTCGCGGCTACACACTGCTTCAGCGTGGCGATTTTGCATACAACAAAAGTTATTCTGACGGCTATCCGATGGGAGCATTGAAGCCGCTAGCAAGATATGATCAAGGCATCGTTTCCAGCCTCTACATTTGCTTCCGACTTAAGAGGCAGGAGCACAATCACAGCTTCATGGGCCATTATTTCGATGCCGGTGCCTTCAACGAGGAGCTCGCCGGAATCGCGCAAGAAGGCGCTCGCAACCACGGCCTTCTGAATGTCAGTGTGGTCGAGTTCTTCGAAACCGGCTTGTTTGTTCCAAGCCGGACAGAACAGGAAGCAATTGCCAAGGTGCTGGATGACGTTTCTGGCGAAATTGCTGCGGAACAAGAACGCCTTGGCCTCCTGCGCCACCAGAAGCGCGGGCTGATGCAGAAGCTCCTGACCGGGGAATGGCGCGTGCCAGAAAGCATCGACACGCTGCTGCCTGGCAACAGCGAGGTCATGGCATGACCGATTTCGGCACCTTCGTGGACGAGCTGCGCGCCGCGGCCAATCCGTACGCCAGCTTCGACGATCGCAAGGCATTCCGCGCGCGCCACGCGACCCTGCTGACGCAGATGCTGGTCTGCCTCGATGAAGTCGGCGTGATCGGGGCCAATCCGATGCACGTCGATCCGCCTGCCAACTGTGACCTATGCTCTGCCGACCTGTCGCAGGAAGTGGTTTTCATCGATGGTGAGACCCGTCTCGACAGCACGTCGGTGTCTGACCCTGACGGTGTCACCCGGCAGATCGGCGCCTGGGCCAACATGTGCTTCGCATGCTTTTCGCGGGATGGCGTTGCCGTAGAGTGGGGCTCCGGCCAGCTCTACGTCCAGCGTCGCCCCGGCGAATGGCAGTGCATAGCTGGCGGTGATCCCCGCGCGCAGGACGCGGACGAGTGACCGGCCCCCGCTTCGCGACCTCCGAAATGGGCGGTGTGCAGCTCGCCGCCGTGATGACGCTCGCGCGCAATGGCTGGCGCTACATGCCCCGCGCCGAGGTCGATGCCGAGCGGCGTGGGCGGCTTGATGGCATCGTGCTGGAGGATGTGCTGGCCGAACGCATTCTGGCGCTCAACACAGTGCGCCAGCGCGGTCGCAGCCATCACGTGACCGAGAGCGCCGCGCGTGAAGCTGTGGACCGGCTCAAGGGTCTTGCCGCTAACCTCTCCGAAGGGCTGCTCACTGCCAATGGCAAGGCGAGCGACATGCTGCGGCTTGGCACGTCGGTCGATATGACGATCGAGGGGGAGACCAAGGGTCGCCAGCTACGCTTCATCGATTGGGACAACCCCGCCAACAACCGCTTCCACATGACCTGCGAATTCGCGGTGCGGCGGGAACGGCGTGACGATACCCGGCGGCCCGACATCGTGCTGTTCGTCAACGGTGTGCCGCTGGTGGTGATCGAGGTGAAGAAAAGCGCCGTCGCCACCGCAGAGGGCGTCAGCCAAATGATCCGCAACCAGAACCCGGATGGTGAAATCCCCCGGCTATTCGTGCCTGCGCAGCTGCTGATCGCCGCCAACGACAGCGCCCCGCGCTATGCCACCACCGGCACCCCCGCCCCGTTCTGGGCACACTGGCGTGAGGAAGGCTTTGGCGAGGGCGAGCTGCACATGCGCGTCAACCGTGGGCTCGACCCGGAAGAGGCGGCGCGGATCTGGACCGATTTCAGCCCGTTCCGCCGCGCCCATGACAAGCTGATGGATGCAGGAAGCGGCGGGCGTCTGCCCACCGAACTCGACCGCACGCTGATCGGCCTCTGCACGCCCGAGCGCCTGCTCAAGATCGTGCGCGGGTTCACGCTGTTCGACAATGGCGTGAAGAAGGTCGCCCGCTACCAGCAGTTCTTCGGCGTGGAACGCACGCTGGAGCGCGTGGCGCAGGTCGATAAGGCGGGCAAGCGCGCAGGGGGCGTGATCTGGCACACGCAGGGGTCAGGCAAGTCGCTCACCATGGTGATGCTGGCGGGCGCGATAGAGCGGGCCTATCCCCGCGCGCGGCTGATTCTGGTGACCGACCGCGTCGATCTCGACGACCAGCTGACCGGCACCTTCCGCGACACCGGCAAGTCGCCTGAACAGGCCGCGACGGGCAAGGAACTGATCCGGCTGCTCCGGTAAAAGCGGGCGGTGGTCACAACACTGATCCACAAGTTCCGCTCGGGCCTCGCCGCTGCCGGTCAGTTCGTTGACGATGACCAGGACATATTCGTGC
>JAKFWB010000221.1 GCA_021732945.1 Porphyrobacter sp. | reverse complement strand
GATGTGTCCCAAGCCGTCTCGTCTTGCCGGATCGATCTCGTTGAGGAGCAGTGAGGTGTTCTGGACGCTACCCCATAGGGCAATGGCACCATTACCTGCGGACGGTTCGAGGAGCGTGTCTTGCGCAGAGACGGCTGCAGCCTTCGCCATCAGCCAGGCCAGCATCGGCGGGGTCGAGAACTGCTGGAGCTCGACCTGTGCTTCGCTGCGCACGTGCCGCGGCGGCAAAGCTGCTTCGAGCCAGTCAAAACGCGCCTCTGCTTCGTGCACGCTTGTCGCCAGATCGATGCGTGAAGATATCCGTAGCCACAGCATTGCGCCGATCTCGGCCGCGTTGTTGTAGTCATCGATGGTCCAGGCGCTTCCCCAGTCCAGGGCGCCGGTTTCATCGGCGAACAGGCCGGCAATGTCGGCGCGGGCAAGATGACGTCCCGAGGCAAGAAGCGCCGCAATCCTGGTGCCGATGGCGAAGGCCAGGGGCTCTGACGGCAACTGCTCGCTGACGGGAAACAGGTCTGATTGAAACATGGCAATTCGTCCTCCTGATTGAGGCATCAGGTCACGCCCTCTGCCGGATCAGGAATTCGAGAAGCCCTCTCTCCTCTACGGCGCCGCTTTGCGGCGCAGCCATGCTGTCAGTTCATCATTCCAGTCGGATTCCCGTGAGGATGGCTTGCGGACCTGAATCGTCCGCCCTTTCTGTGCATAGGCCGCGAGGCCACGCGACGCGGCCAGCTCTCCCCCAGCATCATGATCGACAAAGAGGTGCAGCTCGGTCACGCTCTCTGGCACGCTCACAAGGCCGAAGCGCTCGTTGCCCAAGGTCGCCCAGACGGGGATGCCGGTGAGCGCATAGGCCGACATCGCGCTCTCGATCCCCTCGGCAAGGCCAAGCTTGCCGGACACCGGGGCAAAGAGGCGAACAGCAGCTTCACCGAGCGAGCCAAGCGCGCGCTTTGGCTTGTCGAAGGTTGCCTTGGTTGAGCCCTCGGCGGACAAGAATGTGCGGTGGATCGCGATCGGCCCCTCGTCGAGGCTGACCGCCGCGATCATAGCGGGAAGAAATCGGGTTCGTCCTTTCGGCCCGAGCGGCGTTTGCGGATGAAAGCGAAGAGCTGAAGATGCGGCCAGGATGCCGCGGCTCTCAAGGTAGGCCTTCGCCGGACTGGCACCCAATGGTTCCGCTTCGCGCCAGATCCTCAACGCTGCTGCCGAGGGTTTGCGCACCCTGGTTGGCTCGAGCTGATCATCGGCCAAAGAACCCGAGAAAAATCTGGCCACCTCGAATCCTTCGCGGGCCAGAGCGGAAAGCACGCTCTGCTGATCGCAGCCCGCAAAACAATGGAAGAGAATGGCCTTTCGGCCGAGCGTCACGCCGAGCGAAGGCGTGCGGTCTTCGTGTGCGGGGCAGCAGGCCATCCCCTTTGTGCCTGACCATTTGCCGCCGCGCGATTCGCAAATCCTGCGAGCGGTTTCCTCGAGCGAATTGCGCCTCAGAATGGAATTCGAAACGGACATGCTAGCTCCATCACTGCTCAAATGCCCCTGCCAGTGGTAGCCCTCCACTCTTCGGTCGTTCGTACGTCAAAGCGTTTTCCTACAGCATTTGTTCTTTCTATGTTCTTCTTCGATTCGCAGCAAGCCGAGAGATAAGCGTCATGAGAAAGTTCTGTTTAGTATGCCTGGCAGGTGCACTCGCCGCAGGCGGGGTCAGTGGTGGTAGGGCTCAGGATTTCCAAGTGTTCGACCACGACCTGGGGCGCGAAAAGCCTGGGTTTGCCGATACATCTGATGTTCGGACAAATGAGGCTTTTGCTCCAGCAACGGCCGTTCCATCACCACTGCAACGATCATTCAAGGAGGCTCTTTACGAGCCACTCATTAGGCAAGCTGAAGCGCGCTATCGGCTTCCCCCTCGCCTGCTTCAGGCGCTCGTCTGGACCGAATCCCGGTTCGATCCAATGGCGATAAGTCCGGCCGGAGCTGCTGGCCTTGCACAGCTCATGCCCGCCACAGCGCGGGAACTTGGTGTCGCCAATCGGCACGACCCGGCCCAGAATATCGACTGCGGGGCCCGTTACCTCAGAAAGATGCTCGACCGCTTCGGGGCCATCCATCTGGCACTCGCAGCCTACAATGCTGGACCCGGCGCGGTCGCTCGGGCGGGCGGCATTCCGAAAAATCGTGAAACGCCCGCATATGTAAGAAGCGTCATCGGTCGCTGGCTGGCATACAGCTCCACATGAACACGAATCGCAAACGGATAAGCGGCCGTCTGGAGCATGTGCCGCGTGGCATCGCTTTGGTTACCGACGCGGGGGATCACTGGATCCTAGAGGACTTCGAGCCCTCAAACGACGACATCGGGTTCGAAGTCACCGCCGAGGGTATCGTGGTTGGCCTCGATCGACTTCAGGTCGAGTGGCTCGGGCAGGTTCCCGCGTAATCCGGAAGCTAAGCTGCCCGAAGAACAGCGAGGTTGCCCAGGTCGCCGCGCTGAAGATCCAGAAAATCAGCCCAGTCCTGAAGCATGGAGCGTCGTGGAGCAAGGTACTCGGCGGCATTGTAGGCGCCACGGACCTCATTCTCCTCGCTGTGTGCTAACTGCATTTCGACCCAGTCTGCATTGTATCGACGCATCCATATCGGCGGCTGACCAACTTCAACCAACTGTTCGTTGGCCCATGTGCTCGCTAGCCCCCTGAAACCATGCACTGTCTGTCTGCCGTGGTACCCGAGCCGATAAAGACCGTAGATCATGGTGTTCTCTGATATCGGTTGTCTGGGCTTCTGACCCGGGAACACGTAGTCACCATCTGCCTTCGACATCATATCTCGGATCAATGCAGCAGCCTGGCTGGACAACGGAACGATGTGTTCGCGCCGCATTTTCATTCGATCAGCTGCAATTCGCCATACAGGGTTCTTGCCGTCGAGACTTTCGAACTCGCTCTTGGTCGCAAAACGCAGCTCTTTGGTACGGACCCAGGTCATAAGAGCAAATTTCAGCGCGGCCCTTGTGATTTCTGAGCGGCGATCTCCTTCCTCCTGATAGCGATCAATCTTAATCAGGAGCCCTGGAAGTTCGCTCAACGGTAGCTTCGACATGTGCTGAACGCGCGGACGCGGCTTCAATGCCCCGCGCAAGTGCGCCGTAGGATCCGTATCACACATGCCACTGGCAATCGCGAACTGGAAAACTTGCCCAATACCCTGCTTGGCGCGTCGGCTGATGTCGAGTGCTCCTCGTTCTTCAATTTTGCGAATGACTTTCAGAACCTCAGGCGGCGTGATCTCGTGCATCATCAGATCGCCCATCTGAGGCAGGACATCCCGTTCCAGCCGCGACCAGACCCTTTTCGCATGTGCAGGGTCGAGGCTGCATTCCCGGTTTTGATGCCACATGGCCGCCACTGCCCTGAAGGTCTTCTCGTCCTCGAAGTCACGTCCCGGCTTGTGAACCATAGGGTCTCTACCTTCGACAAGAGTCGCCTTCGCGAGCTTCTTCAGTTCGCGAGCTGCCGCGATACCAATGTCGGGGTAAGGACCAAACGAGAGAAGCTTCTCTTTGCCCCTGAAGCGATACTTCAGGCGCCAAAGCTTCGAACCATTTCGCTGAACCAGAAGGTACAATCCCTCCCCGTCCGCCAGCTTGTAGGGTCGATCGGTGGCTTTTGCCTTTCTGATTTGAATCTCGCTCAGGGCCATTGGGGGTATCGCTCCTTTTCGGTACCCCCGGAAAATACCCCCAAAATACCCCCACGCCAAATCCGGCTTCAAGCGAATGCAAGCGGACGCATGCGAACGCGAATCACGCATATCATTCTGAATTAATTAGATTTTACGGACGCATGCGGCAGCAAACGAACCCATGCGGATTCGAGATTGGTAGCGGAGGAGGGACTCGAACCCCCGACACGCGGATTATGATTCCGCTGCTCTAACCGGCTGAGCTACTCCGCCCCATGGGCACCCGGCGCGTCTGTAGGTCCGGATTCGGCACCGGGTGTCGGCCCGGGCGAGGCGCGCACTTAAGGCGGGCGGCGAGCTGGGTCAAGCCCGGATACGCGGCGCAGCTAAAACCGCGCGTGTCCGCGAAAACTGCATGCCTTGACCTTGTCCCACGGTCCGCCGCGATATTGCCACAGGTCCAGCGCGGGAAAGGTGAAGCGGCCCTTGGCGATCCACGGCGCGAGCACCGGGCCAAGGCTGGCTTGCAGGCTGCGCGCCTCTTCCTTGGTCACCTTGTTCTGGATGGTGATATGCGGGCGCGGCTCGTAGAGGTCTTGCGCGGTCAGGCTGCCGTGGAAGTGCTCGGCTACGGCCGCGCGCAAGCTCAGCAGCTGCGGTGCCTTCAGCGCGATGGCCGTGCCCTTGCCCAGATCCATCACTCCGCTCACCACCCCTTCGGGCGCTGCAAACTCGGCGGCAATGCGCGGGAGGAAATCCTGCAACTCGTCCAGCAGCGATGGCGCAAAGGAATGGAACAGCGTGACGTGGGCGTGGAGCCGGTTCTTCTCGACCGGATAGTGCGCGCGGCGCAGACCCTCGGCCCATGCGCCGAGGTCGGTCGGCAAAGCGGCGGTGAGGATAAAGGGGTCAGCCATCGCGATTGGTGGCCGAGTGGGTCACATCTCGCCCCGCTCACGGCGGATCGCGTACCACTTGGCGACATTGGCGTTGTGTTCTTCGTTCGTCGCGGCGAACCAGTGCCCGCCCGTCCCGTCGGCGACCATGAACAGCGCTCCGGTTTTTTCGGGGTTGAGCACGGCAGCGATGCTGGCGCGACCCGGATTGGTGATCGGACCTTCGGGCAGCCCAGCGCGGGTATAGGTGTTGTAGCCGTTGACTGCAGCGATCTCTGATTGGCGGATGCGGCGGCCGAGCGGCTTGCCTTTGGTAATCGGATAAATAATCGTTGGATCGGCTTGCAGCAGCATCCCGGTCTTCACCCGGTTGGAATAGAGCCCGGCGACCATCCGCCGCTCTTCAGGCTTGCCGGTTTCCTTCTCGACAATCGCGGCCAGGGTCAGTGCATCGCGAATCGTATCGACCGCAATGCCGGGGCTGCGCTTGGCCCATTCCTCAGCCAGGGCCTTGTCCATCGCGGTCTGCATCTGCTCGACAATGCTGGCGCGCGATTGGCCGCGTTCGAAGGCGTAGGTATCGGGCAGGATCGAGCCTTCGGGCGGCACGGCAACTTCGCCGGTCAGCAGTTCCTCGGCCATCAGCCGTTCCCAGACGAGAATCGAAGGCATGCCTTCGGGAATGGTGATGAAGCGCTGCACCACATCACCCGATTGGAACGCAGCGAGGATATCGACCTGGCTCATGCCGGGAGAAAGCTCGAATTCGCCCGCTTGAATTGGCGTGCCCGATCCGAAGATGCGCGCTTGCAGCACAAAGCCCGAGGCCGACGAAATCAGCCCCTCGGCCTCCAGCTTCTGCGCCACGGACGAAACCGAAGCGCCGGCCGGAATGGTGAAGTTGGTGTCCTTGCCAACGGTCGCCGATCCCAGGAATGTCCACGCGAACATCAGCCCGGCAGCGCCCAGCACCAGCAGGATCAGCACCAATCCGCGCGCAGCTTTCACGAGGTTAATCGACCTTCTGCATGATGATTGACGCGTTGGTGCCGCCAAAGCCGAAGCTGTTGTTGAGCACGGCGCGCACTTCGCGCTTGCGCGCCACCAAGGGCACTAGGTCAATGCCCTCCGTGCCATCATCGGGATCATGCAGGTTCAATGTCGGCGGCACGATCCCGTCGCGCATCGCGAGGATGCAGAAGATCGCCTCCACCGCGCCCGCGCCGCCGAGCAGGTGGCCGATGGCGCTCTTGGTCGATGACATCGAAGCACCGCCGAGATTATCGCCCAGCACGCGCTTGATCGCGGCGAGTTCGATTGTGTCAGCCATGGTCGAGGTGCCGTGGGCGTTGATGTAATCAATGTCGCCGGGGCCGAGGCCCGCCTTCTTAAGCGCCATCCGCATCGCGAGCTCCGCGCCGCGACCTTCGGGGTGCGGGGCGGTGACGTGGTAGGCATCGCCCGACAAGCCGTAGCCGGTAACTTCGGCATAAATCTTTGCGCCGCGCGCTTTCGCCCGCTCATATTCTTCAAGCACGATCACGCCCGCACCCTCGCCCATGACAAAGCCATCGCGGTTCTTGTCATAGGGGCGACTGGCTTCGGTTGGGCGATCATTCATGCTCATATTAAGCGCGCGCGCCTGTGCAAAACCTGCGATGCCGAGCGGGTTGATGGTGCCTTCCGCGCCGCCAGCCAGCATCACATCAGCATCATCCGCCATGATCATCCGCGCGGCATCGCCAATCGAATGTGCGCCGGTGGAGCACGCCGTCACCACCGCGTGGTTCGGCCCCATGAAGCCATATTTGATCTGCACCTGTCCGGTGATGAGGTTAATCAGCCGCCCATGCACAAAGTGCGGCGAGACGCGCGAAGGGCCGCGCTCGTGCAAATTGACGCTTTCGATCTCGATCCCCGGCAGGCCGCCGATACCCGATCCGATGGAGCAGCCAGTGCGCTCCTTCTCGGCTTGGGTCATGTCGGTCAGGCCCGCATCTTCCAGCGCCTGGCCTGCGGCATCAATGCCGTAGATGATGAAGGGATCGACCTGCCGCTGGACCTTGTGGTCCACGCGCTTGTCGGGATCGAAGCCCCAGGGGTGATCCTTGCCCTTCACCTCGCAGGCGATGGTGCACTTCTGGTCTGACGTATCGAAACGGGTGATCTGGCCCGCCCCGCTTTCGCCAGCGATGAGGTTAGCCCACGTCGTCTCGACATCGGCCCCAAGCGGGGTGACGAGGCCAAGCCCGGTAACAACCACACGGCGCATATTGTTCTCCAAAACGCAAGACAGGCTCAAACCCGTTCGGGCTGAGCCTGTCGAAGCCCCGCTTTTCTTCCGTCGCTATGCCACAAGGCAAGGACGACCCTTCGATCCTTCGGCAGGCTCAGGACTAGGGCGAACGGGAGTTTAGGCCTGATCAGCCCTTATGTTCTTCGATGTACTTGGTCGCGTCACCAACGGTGGTGATCTTCTCGGCCGCATCGTCGGGGATTTCGACGCCGAATTCCTCTTCGAAGGCCATCACCAGCTCAACGATATCGAGGCTGTCGGCGCCAAGATCATCAATGAAGCTGGCATCCTGAGTCACCTTGTCAGCTTCCACGCCGAGATGCTCGACGACAATCTTGGCCACCCGGTCGGCAGTATCGCTCATGGTATTCCCTCTTGAACTGGGGTTAGAAAAACGCGTCACCGCCCTAATGAACGGCGCGGGCAAGCGCAAGTGGGCATCATGGGGCGCATATCAAGCCCAGCATCATATCCGGCAAATCAGACGTCCTTCTTGGGCGGTTCGACCACGCGCAGATGCAACTCGCGCAAAGACCGCGGCTCAGCCGGGCTCGGCGCGCCCATCAACAGATCTTCGGCGCGCTGGTTCATCGGGAAGAGCGAGATTTCGCGCAGGTTCTTGACGCCGCAGAGAAGCATCACGATCCGGTCAACGCCCGCAGCCATCCCGCCATGTGGCGGCGCGCCGTATTGGAACGCGCGGTACATCCCGCCAAAGCGTTCTTCCACATCCGCCTTGCTGAGGCCGACGATTTCGAACGCCTTGACCATGGTTTCGGGCATATGGTTGCGGATCGAACCACTGGCGATTTCATAGCCGTTGCAGACCAGATCGTATTGAAACGCCTTCAGCGTCAACGGGTCCTGCCCGTTCAGCGCATCAATCCCGCCCTGCGGCATCGAGAAGGGGTTATGGCTGAAATCGACCTTCTTTTCATCCTCGTTCCATTCGTAGAAAGGGAAATCGACAATCCATGCGAGCGCGAAAGCGTTCTCGTCGATCAGGCCGAGTTCTTCGCCGACGCGGATCCGCGCAGCACCGGCTAGCTTGGCGGCGTCGGCAGCTTTGCCTGCGGCGAAGAACAATCCGTCGTTCTCGCCAAGGCCGAGTTCGGCGTAGAGGTCCGCCATCCGGTCTGCGCCGTGGTTTTTGGCAATCGGCCCGCCGAACTCACCGCCCTTGCGGGTGACATAGCCGAGGCCCGCATATCCTTCCTTGCGCGCCCAATCGTTCATGTCGTCGAAGAACTTGCGGCTCTTTTCGTGGGTCACGGGCGCAGGAATGACGCGGACGACACCGCCGCCGCCGACGATCTTCTCGAACAGGCCGAACCCGCTCTGCGTGAAGTGGTGCGAGACATCGCTGATGATCAGCGGGTTGCGCAGATCGGGCTTGTCGCTGCCGTACTTGAGGATCGCCTCGTCATAGGGAATGCGCGGGAATTCACCGGCGGGGGTGACTGTCTTGTCGCCTGCGAAGGCCGCGAAGGTGCCCTGAATGACGGGTTCCATCGTTTCCCACACTTCTTCTTGCGTGACGAAGCTCATTTCCAGATCGAGCTGGTAGAATTCGCCCGGCAGGCGGTCAGCGCGCGGGTCTTCATCGCGGAAGCAGGGGGCGATCTGGAAGTAGCGATCAAAGCCCGCGACCATCAGCAGCTGCTTGTACTGCTGCGGCGCCTGCGGGAGCGCGTAGAATTTGCCAGCATGAATGCGGCTCGGCACCAGAAAATCGCGCGCGCCTTCGGGCGACGATGCGGTGAGGATCGGGGTCGAAAATTCGTTGAACCCCGCCGCCGCCATCCGCGCGCGCATATCGGCGACTACCGCCACGCGGGTCATGATGTTCTTGTGCAGAGTTTCGCGCCGCAGATCGAGGAAGCGGTATTTCAACCGCACGTCCTCAGGGTAAGGCTGCTCATCGGCGACCGGCAGCGGCAGTTCTTCCGATGCGCTCTGCACCATGATTTGCCGTGCGAACACCTCAACTTCGCCGGTGGCGAGCTTCGGGTTCACGGTCTCGGCCGAGCGGGCTTTCACCTCGCCTTCGATGGTGATGACCGATTCCACCCGCAACCGATCCAACACCGTCAAAGCGGGCGAATCCGCGTCGGCCACCACCTGCGTGATGCCGTAGTGATCGCGCAAATCGACGAACAGCAACCCGCCAAAATCGCGCTTGCGGTGAACCCAGCCCGACAGGCGGACGGTTTCGCCCACTTGGGCCGAAGAAAGCTGTGCGCAAGTATGCGTGCGATAGGGGTGCATCTAAACTCTTGTCCTGTCCGAGGCTATGACGCTAGGGGCGCGGGTCGCGTGGTTGGGCTTGCCGCAACCGGGCATTTACCGGCGCGCTAACAGGGGAAGCCTTGCGCTTTGTCAAGCGGCGCTGGGTCACATGGGTTCAATCCCGAAGGCGGCACTCCGCCTGCAATACGAAAAGATGACATGAAAATTCACCCGCTGATTACCACCACCGAAGCTCTCTCCGACCTCTGCGAACGGCTCGCCAAATCCGAATTCGTCGCGGTCGATACCGAATTCATGCGCGAGAACACCTATTGGCCCGAACTGTGCCTGGTGCAGATCGCCAATACCGAAGAAGCCGCCGCGATTGATCCGATGGCGGACGGGATCGACCTTAAGCCGCTGCTCGACCTGATGTGTGAGAATGACGACGTGCTCAAGGTGTTCCACGCCGGCGGGCAGGATGTCGAAATCATCGTCAACCTCACCGGCAAGACCCCGCAGCCGATCTTCGACACGCAGATTGCGATGATGGCGATCAGCCAGTCCGAACAGATCGGCTATGCCAATCTGGTCGAAACATGGATGGGCCTTACCATCGACAAGGGTGCGCGGTTTACCGATTGGAGCCGCCGCCCGCTGACCGAGCGGCAGATCGAATATGCCATCGGCGATGTCACCCACCTCGCCACCATCTTCCCGCGCATCCTGAAGAAGTTGATCAAGACCGGGCGCGGCTTGTGGTTGGATGCGGAGATGGAAAAGCTCGCCGATCCGGGCAATTACCTCACCGATCCTGCCGTCGCATGGAAACGCATCCGCCAGTCGGGGCGCAATCCGCAGGTGCTCGGCCGGATGAAGGCGCTGGCCGGATGGCGCGAGGCCGAAGCGCAGCACAAGAACATCCCGCGCGGCCGGATCATGCGCGATGAAACACTCGCCGATATCGCCAGCCACCCACCCAAGTCGCAGGCTGATCTGGCCAAGGTGCGCGGGCTTTCCACCGCGTGGAAGGACAATGACATCGGCAAGCGCCTGATGAAGATCCTCGCCGAGGCGGAACCGCTGCCCAAATCCGAAATGCCCGACAAGGAAACGCGCGGTGCCCCGCTGGGCAAGGAGGGCGCGCTAGTGGCGGATCTGCTCAAGCTGCTGCTGAAAATCCGCGCCCGCGAAATCGACGTCGCCCCGCGCCTGCTGACCCGCGCTGACGAGATGGAGTTGCTCGCTGCCGGGATGCGCGATTTGCCAGTGCTGCAAGGCTGGCGGTTCGAGGTGTTCGGCAAGGACGCGCTCGATCTGGTCGAGGGCAAGCTCGCCTTCGCGGTGGAGCGCGGCAAGCTGAAAATGACGCATATTGATGATGTGGTGGTGGCGGCGACTGAGTTGGACGAGCCGGACACGTTGGCGGCGGAGTGAGAATGTGCACGCCTAATCCTCCCCTTCAGGGGAGGGCGACCATCCGCAAGGATGGTGGAGGGGCGAGCGCGGCTTTCCGCCTGCTCGCATCCTTCGGAAAGCGGCACCC
>JAKFWB010000171.1 GCA_021732945.1 Porphyrobacter sp. | reverse complement strand
CTGCTGTCCCCTTGATACGCCGCCGCCGGCCTGCGCGCAGGCGCGCCTCGACCAACCCCGGGCGCCCGTCCGACCGGTGAGCACGCGAATTACCAAGCGCGTGGCCAGGCGGACAAATGGCGGTTTCCAATCGACCAGCGCAGCGCCATAGTAAGGCCATGAACTGGGCGACGATCACGATCTTCATCATGGGAATCGCCAATTTCGCGCTCAACCGGGCGGTTTTTGCCAGTGGCCATCCGCTGCTTGCCCGGCTGCCGATTTCGAGCCGGATTTGGGGCCAGCGGGCCGCCTTGGGGAGCGAATTTGCCCTGCTGTTTTTCGCGCTGCTGCTCTCGGTCAGGGGCTGGCCGGTCCTTGCCTTTGCCTATGCCGCCTATACCCTGTTCAATGGCCTTGCAGCATGGCTGATCCTGAGCAGGCGAGTATAGGCAAGGGCCATGACGACGCGATTGTTCCATATCAGCGATGTGCACTTCGGTGTGGAGGATCGCGCCGCGCTGGCTGCTGTGGCGCAGGCGGTGGCCGATGAACGGCCCGATGCGGTGGTGTGCACCGGCGATTTGACTCAGCGTGCCAAACATTCCGAATATGCCGCCGCGCAAGACTGGTTTGCGGCGCTGGGGGTGCCAGTGGTGCTGGAGCCGGGCAATCACGACATGCCCTATTTCAACCCGTGGGAGCGCTTCACCGATCCGTTCCGGCGTTATCATCGGCTGCGAGCGGGCGTGCCCGATGGCTTTGCATCGGATGATGTGGTGCTGGTGCCGCTGCGCACCACGGTCCGGGCGCAAACGCGCTTTCCGTGGTCCGATGGCGTGATCCGGCCCGATGCGCTGACGGCGACGCTGGAGGCGCTCGCCGCGCTGAAGGGCGATCCGCGCACCATCATCGTGATTGGCCACCACCCCCTGCTGGGCCCGGAAGGTGCGGCCAAGAACCCGACCATCGGCGGCGATGATGCCTTTGCGCAGATTGCGGCGGCGGGCGCCCATGCGATCATTTCCGGCCATGTCCATGTGCCCTTCTATCAGCAGCGCAGCATGGGCGGACATGACCTGCGCATGATCGGCACCGGCACTTTGTCTACCCGGCTGCGTCACGGTGTGGGGCCATCATGGCGCGAGATCATCTGCGGCCCCGGCGGCGTGATCGAAACCCGCGTCCGGTCCCACGCGCCCGCCGTGCCTTAACCAATTTTGCGTATAAGGCCGTTAACACTTTCTTGGTGAAATTGCCCGCGGGGCGCGTGAGCGCCTGTCAGCATGGGGGCAAGAACGATGGATATGATCAAGGCGCTGATCTTCGGCGCAATCCTGTCCGCAACGATCGCGTTGGTGATCGGGTCACAAGGGATCAGCGCAGGGCCGTTGGCAATTCACACAGTGTCGGTGGCCGATGCCAAGCTGTTCTGGTCGTGGCCGACATTCTTTCTTGGCAGCGGCCTGTCATGGGCGATCATGCTGTTGCAACGCTGATCGCAGTATCGCACACGGCCCACGAAAAAGGGCGACCCCCGTGTGGGAGCCGCCCTTTCGATATCCGGTTGGATAGAGCTTAGCGCTTCGAGAATTGGAAGCTGCGGCGGGCCTTGGCCTTGCCGTACTTCTTACGCTCAACCACGCGGCTATCGCGGGTGAGGAAGCCTTCGGCCTTCACAGCGGAGCGCAGTTCGGGCTCAAACTTGGTCAACGCCTGCGCGATGCCGTGCTTCACGGCGCCGGCCTGACCCGAAAGACCGCCACCGCGAACGGTGCAGATCACGTCATACTGGCCCGAACGGTCGGTGATGGTGAAGGGCTGGTTGATCACCAGACGCAGGGTCGGACGGGCGAAATAGGTTTCCTGATCGCGGCCATTGATGGTGATCTTGCCGGTGCCGGGCTTGACCCACACACGGGCAACCGCATCCTTGCGGCGGCCGGTGGCGTAGGAACGGCCTTGCGCGTCGACTTCGCGTTGGCGCAGCGGTGCGGTGACGCGGGCGATTTCGGCAGCATCACCCTGCGGGACGCCAGCGGCGATGTCCTTCAGATCGGCCAGATCGGAGACGGTCGTGGTTTCATCAGTCATTATGCAACGACCTTGTTCTTGCGGTTCATGGAAGCAACGTCGAGCACGGTGGGCTTCTGCCCATCATGCGGATGCTCGGTGCCGACATAGAGGTGCAGCGCACGCATCTGATCACGGCCGAGCGGACCGCGCGGAATCATGCGTTCCACAGCCTTTTCGAGCACGCGTTCGGGGAAACGACCGCCGAGCACCTTGGCCGGGGTGGTTTCCTTGATTCCGCCGGGGTGGCCGGTGTGCTTGTAATAGATCTTGTTGCCCATCTTGTTGCCGGTGAAGCGCACCTTCTCGACATTGATGACAATCACGTGATCGCCGCAATCGACGTGCGGGGTGTAGCTCGGCTTGGTCTTGCCGCGCAGGATGTTGGCAATGATCGAGGCCAGACGGCCGACGACCAGACCATCGGCATCGATGATGTGCCAGTTCTTTTCGACCTCGGCCGGTTTGATCGACCGGGTCTGCTTGCTGAGCGCCTTCATGGCATGTGTCCTTGGTTCGAAACTGTCTTGCAGGGGATGCCTGCGAGAATCGCCCGCCGATCAATCGATCGAGGGAGAAGTGCGGCGCCAATGTCGCCGGCCCCCGCGAAAGTCAAGCAAAAGCGCGGGTTTTCGATAGGGTAAAATAATACCGTATGATTTGGACTGCCTGTTTCCGGGCTAGGCCGGGCCCAACGTCCAGAATTCATGGGCGCGGCGTTCGAGTCCTTCGACGCGGGTGATGATCCAGCGATCGGCGCGCATAAGCCATGGCGCGTCGGGTTGCGGTCTTGCTTCGTAACGCAACGAAAAGCTGCCCGAAAGGCCGCCGGGCAGCGCCACTGTGTCATTACGTTCCACCGGAAGACCGGTCGGGAACAACAAGTCGGGTGGCGTCATGTCCAATTGCAGGCTGCTGGCCTGGTGCAATTGCCCAAGATAAGCGCGCAATGCATCGCGTTCATCGGGCTGCACGTCTTGCTGCGCAATATAGACTTCGGCCGCACGCAGGGCCGAGGCAATATCCTCGCTTGGCGTGAAGGACGCGTTGTTCGGCATGATCACCCCCGTTTCAGTTAGCAGGATCGGGAACATCCCGGCGGGATCACGTTGCCGCTCGATCGCGGATAGTTGCGCAAATTGGGGGGGAGCCGTCACTTCAGCTGAAATTTGCTCGCCAGTAACGATGATCCCGCGCGCTTGCCGGTCAAACCGCACTTGCCAGCGGCGGGTGACGGTGATGGCTGCGCCATCCTCACCCAACCCGCGTTCGAGCCGTCGTGACAGGACCAAGGTAGTATCTGGCAGGCGCAAGGGCGGCGCTGGCGTCGCCGAGAGCGGGGCAAGCGTCAGCCTGGGCACGCCGATGATGCTCATACCGGCCAAACCCCCCAGCATCCCCCGTCGGGAGGTCACCTCCATCGCCGTCACCCTCCAACCCAACATGTCAGGCGCCGCTGTGCGGCCATCCGGTTCAATTGCGCGCTACTGGCGCGGCGCGGGATGCCGCAAGCCACGCCAGCGTTGCTGGATGGGCGGCATCGCAGCGCCATCCGATAATGGCAGGTGTATCATAGGGATGCAGCAGCCCCAACTGCGCAACGCAAATATCCAGCAGGCCAGCGGTGGTCTTGAACAAAACCGCCGTTTCGGTGTTGCTTGCGCGGGTGCCGTGCCACACGAAATGCGATTCGACCGCGCCAAGGATGTTAGCACTGGCAATCAGCCGGGCATCGAGCAGTTGGCCAGCGATGCTGCGGGCGCTTTCGGGGTCGGGGAAGGGGCACCAGATCAGCGCCGCAGTGGCTGTGCCAGGCTGCTCCATCACGCAGCGCGGCGACTTTGCCGCTCCGCCCCGTCACTATGCATCGCCTGCACTGTCGCTGTCACGGTCAGCGCGCCGACCAATTGGTGCGCCGCCGCAATCCAGAGCGCAACTTCGCTCATTACCGTGGCGATCCCTAGCAGCACCATCGTGCCAAAGGCGGCGTTGAGCGCGATGGCGGCGAAGCGGTCCGTCGTCCGCACCCGCCGCGCCAACCACACCAGCGCCGCGACCGCCACCCAGGCCCACCAGCGATGGATGAATTGCAGCAGGAAGGGGTCATGCGTCACCGCCCAGAAGGCCCCGCGCGACCAATCCACCTCTGGCAGAAGCCGCCCATTCATCAGCGGCCAATCATAGGCGGCGTGCCCGGCATTGAGCCCCGCCACCCACGCGCCGAGCAGCAGCTGGATGAACAAGACCCCCGCCACCAGCGACGCCCCAAGGGTGAGCCGCGCGGCCCGTGCCGCCGGATCGGCCGCCAGCTTGCGCAGATCTCGCGCCGTCCAGACGAGTCCCGCGAGCAGAAACAGTGCGGTGAGCAAATGCGCCGACAGGCGGAAATGACTGACATCGGTCAGATCGGTCTGACCGACCCCCGATGACACCATGTACCACCCCAGCGCCCCCTGCCCGAGGATCAATCCGAACATCGCCGTCAAACGCCAGCCATAGCCCGCCGGGATCGCCCGGCGCAGCGCGAACACGATCAGCGGCACAAGAAACGCCAGCCCGATCACCCGGCCAAGGATGCGGTGGAACCATTCCCAGAAGAAGATGAACTGAAACGCCGCAAGGTCCATTCCGGCCGGGCCGCTTTCCATCCGGAACTCGGCGGTCGTGCGGTACTTGGCGAATTCGGCAGCCCAAGCCGCATCAGTCAGGGGCGGCAGGATGCCGCTGACCACATTCCACTCGGTGATCGAAAGACCGCTTTCGGTCAGCCGCGTGATCCCGCCGACCAGCACGATCATCACCACCATCGCGGCGATGATTTCCAGCCACCGGGCGATTGCCAGTGGTGCAACGCGGCTCTGCGATGAGCGCGCAAGCAGGTCTGATATGGAGGCGGAACAGGCCATGATGAACCGTCCCATGTGCCGGGGCGCGGCGTTGCGCAAGCCTGTTTGGCGCAAGCCCCGGTGCGGGACGTGCAAGGTGGACGCGCCGGCTGAATAGGTTTTCAGCGAGCCCTGCTCTTGCGCAATGTAACAATGTCACATATCTGGGAAGACGCAATGGCCCACAACGCCCTCCCCCCGCCGAGTCGATCCTCGCTACGCCGCCGACTCGATCATCTCGGGATCGGGCTGGCTGGCCTGTGCGCGCTGCATTGCCTGGCGACGCTGGTGGTGCTGTCGACGCTGGGTCTTGGCGGACACTTCCTGTTCAATGAGAATATCCACCGCATCGGGCTGCTGCTGGCGCTGGTGGTGGGCGGCGTCGCGATTGGTTGGGGACTGCTGCGGCATCGGCTGATCTTGCCCTTTGCCGTCGCAATGGCTGGGCTCGCGCTGATGGCTGCGGCGCTGATGGTGCCGCATGGCGCAAACGAGTTCCTGTTGACGCTGGTTGGCGTGGCGCTGGTATCGGCGGCGCATCTCATGAACCTGCGCGCGGCGCGCTGACCCTCTCAAACTGGCTGTTGCAGCGTGGGCGCAAGGCCCTATGTCTCGCGCCATGACCAAGAGCATTATTCTGAACGGCGCACCCCACCGCAGCGCTGCAACCACCATCGCCGATCTGGTGCGCGAACTGGAGCTTGCGCCTGAAAAGGTCGCGGTTGAATGCAATGGAGCGATTGTCCCGCGCTCCACGCTGGCGGAGGCACCATTGGCTGAGGGTGACACGCTCGAGATCGTCCACTTTGTCGGCGGGGGCGATCATCAGGCGGATACCTGGACCGTCGCGGGCCGCACCTTTAACTCGCGGCTGATTGTCGGCACCGGCAAGTACAAGAGCTTTGAACAGAACGCGGCGGCTGTTGCGGCTTCGGGCGCTGAAATCGTCACGGTTGCGGTGCGGCGGGTGAATGTCAGCGATCCCAAGGCGCCGATGCTGACCGACTTCATCGATCCGAAGAAAGTGACCTACCTGCCCAACACCGCCGGCTGCTTCACCGGCGAGGACGCGGTGCGCACCCTGCGGCTGGCGCGCGAGGCGGGGGGCTGGGATCTGGTGAAGCTGGAAGTGCTGGGCGAGGCGCGCACGCTCTATCCCGACATGCGCGAGACGCTGAAGGCGACCGAGGTGCTGGCCAAGGAAGGCTTCCTCCCGATGGTCTATTGCGCCGATGATCCGATTGCGGCGAAGCAATTGGAAGATGCGGGCGCGGTGGCGATCATGCCGCTCGGCGCGCCGATTGGCTCGGGCCTTGGCATCCAGAACCGGGTGATGATCCGGCTGATCGTTGAGGGCGCGAAGGTACCGGTGCTGGTCGATGCCGGCGTCGGGACAGCCTCGGACGCGGCGGTGGGGATGGAATTGGGCTGCGACGGCATCCTGATGAACACCGCCATCGCCGAAGCCAAGGACCCGATGCGCATGGCCCGCGCGATGAAACTGGCGGTCGAAGCTGGGCGCGAGGCCTATCTGGCGGGCCGTATGGCGCGGCGGATGTATGCCGATCCCAGCTCGCCGCTGGCTGGGTTGATCTGAGTGTTTTCACACAAAGGCACAAAGACACAAAGGGGTTGGTGCCCTTGGCCCGTTAGGGCCTCCCAATCCAAACACGGTTAGAATTCAAAGCGCGGCTTCGCCGCAAGGGCTGACCTCTTTGTGCCGTTGTGTCTTTGTGTGAGTCCAATTCCACCTAACCCTTAATTAACCATGTCATGCGACAGTTCTCCTCGTCTGAAGGAGACATGCGCCATGATGATGCCGATTGCCGAGATGCGGGAGTTTGCCGGGTTCGCCCCTGCCGAACAGCGTTACATCAAGCGCAGCCTCGATATTGGCCTTGCCCGCACCGATGCCTTCCGGCGCTGGGGCCGGGGTGAGGCGGAGAATATCGCGATCCGCCGCCAATATGTCGCCTATCAGGATCTGAAGTCCTTACGCGGGCTGATCCCGGACGAAGGGACTCCGTTTGAGGTCGAACGCTTCCTCGGCAAGCTGGTGCGCCTCGCCGCCTTTGATCTTGAGCAGGAGCGGCTGGCGAGCTTTTCGGCCTTCCGGTTTCTGTATGAACGCCTGCTAGGCGCCCGGGCGCGGCCCTATCTTCCGGCGGCTTTCTGCGCCGCGAGCGCCCTGCCGGCGATCCGCCCCGAACGCCGCAAACTGCTGCTGCAAAGCTTGAGCGAAGCCGCCGCCACCGCGCCGGGCTGGTCGGAGCGGGAACCCGTGTTCCTGCCCGAATATGTGGACGACTTCGAAGCGGCTTGAGTTTAGACGAGGAGGGATGGAGACGCCCTCCCCCTATCACCCCCCGGTCAAACGCTCGCTGAGCATAGCGGGCCACCAGACTTCGATCAGCCTTGAACCGCTGTTCTGGGAGATGCTGAAAGCCGCCGCCGTGCGCGAAGGACTGGCGGTCGCGGCGCTGGTCGCCCGCATCGACGCCGAGCGGATCAAGTCGCCAACGCCGCCGGGTCTGGCGAGCGCGATACGGGTGTGGCTGGTGGTGAATGAGAACTAGACCCGTTCGTGCTGAGCTTGTCGAAGCACCGTACTTCTTTGCACGGCCGGTCTTGAAGAAAGACGGCCCTTCGACAGGCTCAGGGTGAACGGGTGTTTGGAACTAATCATCCACCCGTTCAATATCCGCGCCGACCAGCTGCAATTTCTCCTCCAGTCGCTCATACCCGCGATCGAGGTGATACAATCGCCGCACGGTCGTCTCGCCCTCAGCCGCAAGCCCTGCGATCACGAGGCTCATCGAGGCGCGCAGGTCGGTCGCCATCACTTCCGCGCCGGTCAGGTGCACTGCGCCCTTGACCACTGCGGTGCGGCCTTCGGTGGTGATGTCCGCGCCCATGCGCGCCAGTTCAGGCACGTGCATGAAGCGGTTTTCGAAGATCGTTTCCTTGAGCACGCTCGCGCCTTCGGCCTTGCACAGCAGCGCCATCAGCTGCGCCTGCATGTCGGTGGCAAGGCCGGGATAGGGCGCGGTGGTCAGGTTGGTGGCTTTCAACGCCCCGTTGGCGCGCACGTTCACACCTTTGGCGTCCCAATCGACATGGATGCCGATGGCTTGCAGCGCGTGGATGGTCGCCATCATGTCGTCAGCCTTGGCGCCCTCCAACCGCACCTCGCCCCCGGTGATCGCGGCGGCGCAGGCGTAAGAGCCGGCCTCGATCCGGTCAGGCATCACGCGGTAGGTCGCGCCGTGCAGGCGCTTCACGCCGTGGATGGTGAGGGTGGAGGTGCCGATCCCTTCGATTTCCGCGCCCATTGCGACGAGCATGTTGCACAGATCGACAATCTCCGGCTCACGCGCGGCGTTGAACAAGCGGCTGGTGCCATTCGCCAACACCGCAGCCATCAGGGCGTTCTCGGTCGCGCCGACGCTGACCACCGGGAAGTCGAAATCCCCGCCCGGCATCCCGCCATCGGGCTGATAGGCCTTCACGTAACCCGCCGCGAGTTCGATATGCGCGCCGAAAGCCTCCAGCGCCTTCAGGTGCAGGTCAATCGGGCGGTTGCCGATCGCGCAGCCGCCGGGCATCGACACGGTCGCCTCTCCGCTGCGCGCCAGCATCGGGCCGAGCACCAGGATCGAGGCACGCATCTTGCGCACCAGATCATAGGGCGCGACGTTGGATGTGATCCGGGTCGCCTCAAGGCTCATCACCCGGCCGAAATCTTCGGGGCGCGTGCCCTGAATCACGGTGGTGACACCGAACTGGTTCATCAGGTGCTGGAACCCGTCAATATCCGCCAGCCGCGGCAGGTTGCGCAGGGTCAGCGGCTCCTCGGTCAGCAGCGCGCAGGGGATCAGCGTGAGCGCGGCGTTTTTCGCGCCAGAGATCGGGATCGAGCCGGAAAGGCGGTTGCCGCCGCGAATGATGAGTTTGTCCATGACTCCAGCCTTAGCGAAAAGTGCTTTTGGCGCAACACGCCGTGCAGCGCCGCCAACAGTGTGATTGACGAGCGGCAGGCGGCACGGCACGGGAAGGCCAAGGTCGCACACTGAAGCCATATCCCAGCAGCGAGGCTCGCATGACTTCCCCAAAGCCGATCAAGAAAGCCGTCTTCCCCGTCGCGGGGCTCGGCACCCGCTTTCTCCCGGCGACCAAGGTCGTGCCCAAGGAACTGCTGCCGGTAGTGGATCGCCCCTTGATTCAATATGCGGTCGACGAAGCGCGCGAGGCGGGGATCGAGCAGATGATCTTCGTCACCGGGCGCGGCAAGACCGGGATTGTCGAGCATTTCGATATCGCCTTCGAACTCGAACAGACCATGACTGAACGTGGACGCGATCTTTCGGTGCTCGAATGCACCCGCGCCGTCCCCGGCGATGTGATCGCCGTGCGCCAGCAGGTGCCGCTCGGCCTCGGCCATGCGATCTGGTGCGCGCGGGCGATTGTCGGGGATGATCCCTTCGCGATCTTTCTGCCTGATGAGCTGATGGTGGCGCGTGAAGGCGGCACGGGTTGCATGAAGCAGATGGTTGAGGCTTATCACGAGGTGGGTGGCAACCTCATCTCGGTGCTCGAAGTGCCGATGGCGCAGGTTTCCAGCTACGGCGTGATTGATCCCGGCGCGCAGGTGGGTGCGCTGACCGAAGTTTGCGGTCTGGTGGAAAAGCCGCCTGTGGCTGAAGCGCCGTCGAACAAGATCGTCTCGGGTCGCTATATCCTCCAGCCCGAAGTGATGCGGGTGTTGGAAAATCAGGGCAAGGGCGCGGGCGGCGAGATTCAGCTGACCGACGCGATGGCCAAGATGATCGGCACGCAGCCGTTCCACGCCGTGACCTTTGACGGAGCGCGCTACGATTGCGGCAGCAAGGTCGGCTTTGTCGAAGCGACTTTGGCGATTGCGCTGGCGCGGCCGGATATGGGCGCGGAAGTGCGGGCGATTGTGCAAAGACTGCTGGGGTAAGCCACCAAAACCGTTCGGGCTGAGCTTGTCGAAGCCCTGCACTTTCCCTTTTCCGGCTGAGAAGAAGAAAGACAGTCCTTCGACAGGCTCAGGACGAACGGATGTGGGTTCTGTTACTCCGCCGCTTCGCCCGTTGGTGCGCCGCCTGCGTCATTATCCTGCGGCTTGGCGAGTTTCGGCGCCTTCTTCGGTGCCGATGCCGGCTCAGCCACAGTTTCCGCCGCACCCTTGATCAACCCCGACAGCGACGAACCATCCAGCCCCAGTTCTTTCATCAGCCCGTCAAGCACCGGCGCCTGCGCGCGGTAGGCGAGGGCGGCTGACACAGCATCGCTGGCAAGGTTGCCCGACCCACTGCCGCCACCCGAACCATTGCCGTCGCTCGATCCGCGCCCGCCATTGGTGAGCCCGTCGACCTGCACGATCTTGATCGAATCGATCGCTTCCATCGGCTTGGCGCTTTCGCGGATGACCTCGGGCAGCACCTTGAGCAGCGCCAGCTTGGTTTGCAGACTGATCTGATCGTTCGAGAGGATGTTGGACGCCTCGTTGATCGCGCGCTGACCAGCGGCTTCGACTTCGAAGCGCACTCCGGCGGCTTCGGCACGCAGCTTTTCCGCGTCGGCCTGGCCCTTGGCTTCGAGCGTCAGCGCCTGCGCGCGGTTGGCCGCAGCATCCTTTTCCGCTTCGGCCTGCACCTTGACCCCGATCGCTTCACGCTCGGCCTGCTTGGAAGCCTCGATCAGTTCGATCTTCTTGCTGCGTTCGGCGATTTCGCTTTCGCGTGCGGTGGTGACGCGTTCCTCGGCCTCGACCGCCT
>JAKFWB010000408.1 GCA_021732945.1 Porphyrobacter sp. | reverse complement strand
CAAGGCATCGGTAAGGTCAGCGCGCGGGCCTTCGGAGAAGACGCGCACCACTTTGGGCTCGCAATAGCCATCCTTGCCGCAGGAATTGCCGACGATGTCGTTATTGAGCACCGCCTTGACGGTGAAGCCTTGCGCCGTCGCCCAATCGGCAAGGATGCGCCCGCCATGGAGCCCCTGCTCCTCGCCCGAGAGCAGCGCGTAGATGATGGTGGTGGGGTATTTGGTGCCGCTAAGCACCCGCGCCGCTTCGATAACAAGCGCGGTGCCTGAGCCATCGTCATTTGCGCCCGGCGCGTCGGAGGTCGCATCCATCACGTCGCTGACGCGACTGTCGATGTGGCCCTGCACGATCACGACTTCATTCGGCCGTTCGCTGCCGCGCTGTATCGCGACGGCATTGCGCACCAAGGTCGCGTTCGGAATGCGCGGGCCGGTGACGGTCTCGCCCACTGGCAGAACTTCCAGACAATCGCCGCACTTTGCACCGATGCGCTTGAACTCGGCCAACCCCCAATCCACCGCCGCGCCAATCCCGCGCTTGGAATCGTCTTGCACCGACAAGGTGTGGCGCGTGCCGAAGCCAACCAGCGTTTCGACATCGCCCTTGAGGCGTTGTTCGGAGACGTTTTCAGCGGGATGTGTTTGGGCGGCTAGCGGTGCAGCCATGAGTGCAGCGAGCAAGAGTGTGTTTTTGATCATGGCGCAGGTTTTGCCGGAAGTTCGGGACAACACAAGCTTTGTGAGTCCCCGCGCAGGCGGGGACCTCAGGCACAGATGCGCTCAGCAATCAGGAGGCCCCCGCCTGCGCGGGGGCGCACACGGGCCTAGTAAGACCGCGCGATCAGAATGCGCTCAGTTGCGGGGGCGCCCGTGAAAATACAGGTGCCGGTCGCCGCATCGCCGCCGCGCGGCACGTTGCGAATGGTGAGTTTTAGCGCCTTGAGCTTCTCGACCACCGCTTCCAGCGCCGCGCCAGTCGGCTTGGCCCACTCGACCTCGACCCAGCCCGGATGCTTGCCGCTCTTCTCGAAATGATCGGCCACCGCCTGCCAATCAGTGACGCCGCGCGTGATATTGGCCTCGCGCCGCAGACGGGCCTCTTCGTAGAGGCTCGATTGGATCGCTTCGAGCAGCGCGCCTGCCTCTGCCACGAACTCGCCGTGCGCGGGGTAGGTGAAGGCGGGCTTGCCGTTGGCGGCGTTCCACAGCTGATCGCGGCGCAAGACGGCAATCTTGCCATCGGCCATGTCGCGCGGGCCGACCTCGATGATGACCGGCGCGCCCTTGCGCACCCAATCCCACCGCTTGGCTGCCGCCTTGCCGGGCTTCTGGTCGAGCAGCACACGCACCTTTTCGCCCAGCGCGACTTGCTTGGCCAATGCGGCGCGCACGCTTTCGCAATAGGCGATCAGCTCAGCATCTTCCGGAGCTTCGCGCAGCATCGGGATGATGATGATCTGTTGCGGCGCAATCGCGGGCGGGACGCGCAAGCCGTAGTCATCGCCATGGGTCATGATCACCCCGCCGATGAGGCGCGTCGAAACGCCCCAGCTGGTCGTATGGCAGAACTGCTGCGTGCCTTCACGATCCTGATACTGAATGCCCGCCGCATGGGCGAAATTGGTGCCGAGGTAGTGGCTGGTGCCGGCCTGCAACGCCTTGCCGTCCTGCATCATCGCTTCGATCGACCAGGTCTCGACCGCGCCGGGGAAACGCTCGTTTTCCGGCTTCTCGCCCGCGATCACGGGGAGCGCGAGATCATCCTCAGCGCAGGCGCGGTACATTTCGAGCGCGCGGTGGGTCTCCGCCAGAGCATCCTCGCGGGTTTCGTGCGCGGTATGGCCCTCTTGCCAGAGGAATTCGGTGGTGCGCAGGAACATCCGCGTGCGCATTTCCCAGCGCACCACATTGGCCCACTGGTTGGTCAGCAGCGGTAGATCGCGCCAGCTCTGCACCCAGCGCGCCATGGCATCGCCGATGATCGTTTCCGACGTGGGGCGTACGACCAAGGGCTCTTCGAGCTTGGCGGTGGGATCAGGGATCAACCCGCCCTTCCCGTCTGCAATCAGTCGGTGGTGGGTAACGACCGCCATTTCCTTGGCAAAGCCTTCGACATGCTCGGCCTCGCGGGTGAAGTTCGACAGCGGGATGAACAGCGGGAAGTAGCAATTCTGCACGCCCGCGGCCTTGATCCGGTCGTCCATCAAACGCTGGATGCGCTCCCAGATGCCATAGCCCCACGGTTTGATCACCATGCAACCGCGCACGCCCGATTCCTCGGCGAGGTCGGCGGCGCTGATAACTTCTTGATACCATTTGGCAAAGTCGTCTTCGCGCTTGACGGTAAGCGCGTGGCGGATCTGGGACACGGATTATGGTTCCTGCTTGAACGGGCGCGGCACTTGCCACTTGCGGCGGGCGCTTTCCCGCTATTTGCCGAGTTCGTCCAGCTTCTTTTGCATCGCCGCCATCTGTTCGCGCAGCACCGCAATTTCATCACGCGGTTCGGAAACGGGGGAGGCAGGCTTTGCTTTGGGTTTGGCAACGCCGGGCATGAACACCTCTGCCGCAGCGCGCATCATCGCCATGTTGGTCTCATGAATCGCGGTCAAGGGATTGGACGAAATGCCCTTTTCAAACGCCTCGCGGATTTTCGACTGGTTGTCGCGGAAATTGGCCATGCTGGCTTCGAGGTAGGATGGCATCATCGCCTGCATCGAATTGCCGTACATTCCTATTAGCTGTCGCAGGAAGCTGACCGGAAGCATCTGCCCGCTATTGGATTCTTCGTCCATGATGATCTGGGTCAGGATCGAATGGGTGATGTCATCACCGGTCTTGGCGTCGAGCACCTGGAACTCGATATTCTCGCGAACCATTTTCGCCAGATCTTCCAGCGTTATATAGCTGGAAGATGCAGTGTTGTAGAGCCGCCGGTTGGCGTATTTCTTGATGATGATAGCATCGCCCGCTTCGCCCGAACCTGCTTTTGCTCTACCCGCCATTGTGTTTTTGATCCCGTATTCTCACCCAGGTTAACGTCTCTTAGCACCTGCACACGCTGCGGTGCAATATCACCCGGCAGAAAGCTCAGCCTTTGCGAAGGCGTTGGCCGATGCTTGTCAGCATTTCATAGGGCGATAGACCATTTTGCAGTGCAGCAGCATTGATATCCCACGGCACGCTGACCCAATCGCCTGCAACACAATCAGGTGCGGCTGATAGATCGACGACGACCATGTCCATCGACACCTTACCGAGGATTGGCAGGCGGCGGCTTTCGTGAAACACCGCATTTCCCCGCCCACGGGCGCGCAGGAACCCATCGGCGTAACCGATTGAAACCGTGCCGACCCGCATTGCAGTTTCGGCCACGAAGGTGGCGTTGTAACCCACCGCCTCCCCCGCCGCGAGGGGGTGGCACTGGAGAATGCGGGCCTCGACCATCGCCACCGGCTTGATGAAACCAGCAAGCTCGGCTCTCGGGATGCCGCCGTAGAGCGCCAGGCCGGGGCGGGTGAGATCGAATGCGAAGTCTGCTCCCAAGGCTATCCCGGCGCTGTTGGCGAGGCTCAATCGCCGGTGAGGGACCACCTTGGCCGCGTCTTGCAGCAGCGCGGCTTGCCGATGGTTCGTGGCGTTGTCTTCATCCGCGCTGGCGAGATGGCTCATCAACATATCGATGGAGAGCGCGGAAACTGCTGGGCTATTGATCTCATCCATGCTGATGCCAAGCCGGTTGATGCCGGTGTCGATCATCAAGTGACAGGCACCCCCGCCGCTGGCTGTCCACAATTCAGCCTGTTCGAGCGAATTGATCACCGGCACGGCCCCGATCGCGCGGGCAAAGGCGCATCCGGCGAGGTCGAGAACTCCATGCAACACCGCGATTTGGTGCGCGGGAACATGCCGCGCAACCGCTGGCACCTCGCTCCAATGCGCGACGAAAAAGGTCTCGCACCCCGCATCGCGCAAGGTCGGCACGCAATTGTCGACCCCCAAGCCGTAGCAATCAGCCTTGACCGCAGCGCCTGCTTTTGCCGCGCCCGAAAGCGCATTTAATGCCTGCCAATTGGCGGCTAAGGCGCCTCTATCAACGGTCAGGCGCAGGCTGGCAGGAGGCAAGACCGGGTGGGTATCAGTCATTCACCACGTCGTCCCGGAAATCCTGGGGCGGCCCGCCGGGAAGCCCCCACCACGCGACCAACAGGCCAAAGCCGACGACTGCGATGGTGTACCACAGCCCGGCGTAGATATCGCCGGTGCGGGCCACAATCACCCCGGCGATCAGCGGCAGGAAGCCGCCCAGATAGCCTGCGCCGATGTGGTAGGGAATGGACATCGAGGAATAGCGAATGCGCGGCGGGAACATTTCACTCAGCAACGCAGCCACCGAACCATAGGTCAACGCCGACAGCATCCCCAAGGCCAACAGCACCGCAACAATCCCGATCACATTCGCCAGCGGCGGCTGTTGCTTGGCGAAGTCGAAGCCGTATTGGCCCAATGCTGCATGAATCCCCGTCCGCCGCGCCGCGCCATCGCTGAGCCACGACGGATCAATCGCAATCGCATCGCCGCCCGCGCTCAGCACGAGCGCATCGCCCGGCACCAGCGTGTAGGGCACGCCTGATGCAGTCAGCGTCTCCAACACCTTGCCGCAGTCGGTCTGATCGCGTTTGAACAGTTCGGCAAAGGGATCGGTGACGCATTGCGGCCCGCTCACCACAATCGGCGTGCGCTCCGCCGCGTCAGCCAACTGCGGGTTGGCAAAGCTGCCCATCAGCCAGAACAGCGGAAACAGCAGCGCCAGCGTGGCCGCAGCGCCAATAATGATCGGCAGCTTGCGCCCAACCCGGTCAGACCATTTGCCGACCACGACGTAGAAACTCATCACGATCAGGCCCGATACCAGCAGGATCAGCTCCACCGTCAGGTCATCAACATGCATCGGCCCTCGCAGGAAGCTCATCCCGGAGAAAAATGCCGTGTACCAGATCGTCGTCAGAATGCCGGTGATCCCGAACAGCGCCACGAACAGCCGCTTGGGATTGCCGGGATAGGTCATGCTTTCGACAAAGGGATTGCCCGAGGTTTCGCCCGCTTCCTTCATCGCCTGAAACACCGGGCTTTCCGACAGCTTCAGCCGCATCCACAGCGATATGGCCAGCAGCGCAATCGACAGCAGAAACGGCACGCGCCAGCCCCACGCCTCAAACGCGGCCGTCGGAATCAGGAACCGGCAAGCCAGCACGACGATGATCGAGAGCACAAACCCGCCAGCCACGCTCGCCTGAATGAAACTGGTGTAGAACCCGCGCTTTTCAGGCGGAGCATGTTCGGCAACATAGATCGTCGCGCCGCCATATTCGCCGCCCAGCGCCAGACCTTGCAGCACGCGCAGCAGGATCACGATGATCGGCGCGGCCATGCCAATAGTATCAACCGTGGGGATGAAGCCCACCCCTGCGGTCGCAATTCCCATCAGGGTCACCGTGACAAGAAAGGTGTATTTGCGCCCGAGCTTATCTCCCAGAAAGCCGAAAAGCACTGCGCCCAAAGGCCGGAAGGCAAACCCCACCGCGAAGGTTGACCACACCAGCAGCAGGCCCAGCGTTTCGTTATCCGTCGCGTAGAACGCATCCTTGAGGATGTAGGCGAGCGTGCCGTAGATGAAGAAATCGTACCATTCGAAGATGGTACCAGCCGATGATGCACCGATCACCAGCCGGATTTCGCTCTCGCTCGGCTCGCGGTTTGCGAGCGCCTGCGCTTCGCCCATGATTGTCTATCCCCTTCGCGCCCGCAGGCAGCCTCTCATACCTGTCCCTAGCCGTGCGCTCCGCCGCTTGAAAGCGCCATGCATGCCGCCGTCCACGGCAATAGCAGCGCGCCGTGCCGCCCCGGATGATCGCGCGCCGGGGCGAGCGCGTCCAGGCCTGGCCATTGCGGCAGATCACCCTCCCCGGCCAGCCATGCGGAAAGCCCCTCCGCAGTAAGCTGCACCTGCCCCGGATTGCGGCCCCTGATCGCTTGCGCCAGCAGCGAAGCCGAGGCCTGTCCGACGGCGCAGGCACTCACCCGCATCCCGACGCGCGAAATCAGCCCGTAATCATCCTGATCAAGTCCCAAATTGATCACACTACCGCAGGTTCTGGAACGGCATTCGGCACGCAGGGGCAGATCATCCGTGAGCGGGTACTCGGCAAGCTGTGCCGCCAGCGCGAGCATTGCAGGCGAATAAAGCTTGGACGAAACGCGCGCCGACACGCGCAATAAGCCCCCGGCCTTGGCCGCCGCAGCCTCCTGCGCTTCGGACTCGCGCCGCAACTGATCGCGCCGCGCCGAGATTGACGGCACCGTCTGGCGCGCGGCGGCATCGATCGAGGCATAGGTGCGCGCGGTGGTGATCCACGTCGGGCGGCCGGTATAACCCCAACTCCCGTCAAAGCCGATCACCAGCACGGTAAAGCCGAACACCGCAATCAGCGCGCCCTTGACCGCGCCGAAGCCGAAGCCAAGGACCCGGTCAATCGGGCCAAGGATGGCACCATCGGATGCGCCGCTGGCATTGCCGGTGATGACCTTCATCGCCGCATAAGGGATCAGCAGCAGCAGCGCGAAGGCCAGCAGCGATGTCGCCGGCTCCCCGCGATAGACGTTGCGCAGCGCTTCGGTCAGGAACGGATGGAGGAAATGGATGCTGAACGCTGCGAGCACCCAGGCTGCCAGCGACAGCACCTCCTGCACCAGCCCGCGCATGAAGCCGCCAATCGCCGCAATGGCGACGATGATGAGAATGAGGATGTCCAGACCAGCCATGACGGACGTGATTATGCGCTGCCAATCACCTGGTCAACGAGGTTCGCGAGCGCAGCAAGTCCGCGATAGTCGGCATCCCCCGATGCTGCCGCTGCGCCTGCCGGCCCATAGCACCGCGAAAAGCCCAGTTTGGCCGCTTCGCGCAGGCGCAGCGGCGCATGGGCGACCGGGCTAATTTCCCCTGCCAGCGATACTTCGCCAAACCATGCCGCCTTATCTGGCAAGGGCTTATCCGCCAACGCGGAAACCAGCGCGGCGGCGACCGCCAGATCGGCGGCGGGATCGGTCAGACGATATCCACCGGCAATATTGAGATAGACTTCAGCCGAAGAAAAATTCAGCCCGCAGCGCGATTCAAGCACGGCGAGCAACATGGCCATCCGCCCGCTATCCCAGCCGACCACGGCCCGGCGCGGTGTCGCACCCGATTGCAGCCGTACAATCAGCGCCTGAATCTCGACCAGCACCGGGCGCGTGCCCTCAAGCGCGGGGAACACCGCACTGCCAGCCAACGGTGCCTCGCGGCCCGACAGGAACAGCAGCGATGGATTAGCAACCTCCTCCAACCCCTCGGTCGCCATGGCGAAGACGCCGATCTCGTCAACCGCGCCAAACCGGTTTTTGAGAGCGCGCAGAATGCGATACTGGTGGCTGCGCTCCCCTTCAAAACTCATCACCACATCGACCATGTGTTCCAGCACGCGGGGGCCAGCAATGCTGCCATCCTTGGTGACATGGCCCACCAGCACCACCGCGCAGCCGGTTTCCTTGGCATAGCGGATCAGTTCCAGCGCGCAGCCGCGCACCTGACTGACTGTGCCCGGTGCCCCTTCGATCATATCGGAATGCATCGTCTGGATCGAATCGATCACCAGCAGCGCGGGCGGATCGCCATCGCCCAGCGTGGTCAGAATATCGCGCACCGATGTTTCCGAAGCGAGCCGGATCGGCGCGTCGACCACACCCATGCGCGATGCGCGCAGTCGCACCTGCCCGACCGCTTCCTCTCCGCTGACATAGACCACATCATTGCCGCCCCCATCTTTACCAGAACGCGCGATTGTGGCAGCGCATTGCAGCAGCAGGGTGGATTTGCCGATCCCCGGATCGCCGCCCAGCAGCACCGCACTGCCCGGCACCAGCCCGCCGCCCAGCGCGCGGTCAAATTCAGCCATGCCGGTGGATTTGCGCACCGGCAGCTTGGTGGGCGCATTGAGCGGTTCGAAGGCGACGCTGCGCCCCCCGCGCGACAGATCATGCTTCTGCGAGAACACCGTGGCAGGCACATCCTCAACCAGCGTATTCCACTGCCCGCAATCGGCGCATTGCCCCTGCCAGCGCGGTGACACCGAGCCGCATTCCTGACACACGAACCGCTTCTTTGTCTTTGCCATAAGTCCGCGCTATATAGAGAACAGAAAAGGAACGCAATTGCATTGCCGCCCTGATCCACGGTAGGAACCAGTGATGCGCCAGAAAGAACTGCGGCTTGCCCTTGTGTGCTACGGCGGCGTCAGCCTTGCGGTCTATATGCACGGCATCACCAAGGAGGTGTGGCACCTGGCCCGCGCCAGCCGGGCGTTTCATCACGCTGCATCAGATCCATTGACCGGCGCGGCTGAGGCCTATCGCAATTTTCTGATGCAGATCGAGCAGGATTATGGGCTCAAGCTGCGGATCCTGCCCGACATCCTGACCGGGGCCAGCGCAGGCGGGATCAACGCCGTGTTCCTTGCGCAGGCGATCCATTCGGGGCACAGCCTTGAGCCTCTGACCGATCTCTGGCTCAGCAATGCCGATATATGCGAGCTGACCGATCCCGATGCAGAACCGATGTGGCGATTTGCCAAGCTGTGGGCGCAGCCCATCGCCGAGTGGTTCCTGCGCCGACCGGGCAATGCTGTCAGCGCGACGGTTTCGCCCGAAACCCGCAAGGAAGTGCGCCACAAGGTTTCGCGGCTGGTGCGGGGGCGGTGGTTTAGCCCGCCCTTTTCCGGCGCGCGGTTTTCCGCAATGCTGTTCGAAGCCTTCACCAAGATGGCAGCTGAGGGCGATGGCATCCCGCTGCTGCCCGTGGGTTACCCGATCGATCTTGCCGTCACCGCCACCGATTTTCGCGGCCATTCGGAAACGCTGCGCATGAACTCGCCGCCCACGGTTGAGGAAACCGAACACCGCCTGCCAATCTGCTTTCGCGCCCGGGTGAAGGCCGGGCCGGGCGCGGGCTTGGCTGATCCACTCGAACTGACGCTGGCAGCGCGCGCGACGGCGAGCTTTCCGGGGGCCTTCCCGGCGCTGACACTGGCGGAGATTGACACGCTGGCGGTGACCGAAGGGCATGAATGGACCGGGCGAGAGGCGTTTCTGCGCCGCATCATGCCGGCCCATGTCGCGCGCGGCATGACCGAAACTGTCGCGCTGATTGATGGGGCGGTGCTGGTCGGCGCGCCCTTTGGCGCTGCGCTAACCGCGCTATACGGCCGCCCGGCGCAGCGCGAGGTTGATCGGCGCTTTGTGTACCTCGATCCCCGCCCAGAAGGCGGCGGCCCTGCGCCCGGCACCCGCACCCGCGAGGTCGGCTTTTTCGGCGCGATCTTCGGTTCCCTCTCGACGATCCCCCGCGAACAGCCAATCCGCGACGATCTGGAACGCATCGACCAGCAATCGCACGATGCCGCCCGGCTCAAACGGATCATCATGGACCTGCAAGGTGATATTGATCAGGCGGTGGAGAAGCTGTTCGGCTATACCTTCCTGCTCGATCGCCCCACGCCCAAGCGACTGGCCAGCTGGCGGTCCAAGGCGCAGCAGGCCGCGGCCGAGCGGGCGGGATATGCCTTTGGCGCCTATGCGCTGACGAAGTTTGACGGCATCCTTGAACAACTGGCCCACCTGATATTGCGGGCCGCAGGACAGCGCGGGGCCGATCCGGCGGCGCTCGTCCATGCCTTGCGCGCCGAGATGGCGCGGCGCGGGACGGACCGTCTGACCGATGCGCAGGGCGGCGCCAGCAGCGCAGCGGTTGCCTTCTTCCGCGCGCATGACACCGGGTTTCGGATCCGCCGCCTGCAATTGCTGGCCCGCAAACTGGCGCGGGACTGGGATCTTGATCCTGACGTTTCCGATGATGCGCTCGATCGGGCGCGGGATCGGCTTTATGCCATCCTTGCGCTGTATTACCGCGCCGATGAGGGTGTGCTGCAATCGCAGCGCTTCGTGGAGCTCGCGGCCAGCGCCCTCGATGCGCCGGGCGAGGTGCTCGACTTTTTGGCGGCAGAACGGCTGCTGCCCGAAACCGATCTTGCGGCCGAAGAACTGCTGATCGACACGCTGGAGGACATGCCCAAGAACCTCAAGCGGCGTATGCTGCTGACCTATCTGGGTTTTCCGTTCTACGATGTCGCCACGCTGACCCTATCGCGGCGCGATGGGCTGGATGAATTCAACCCGGTGAAGATCGATCGCATTTCGCCGGTCGACGCCATCAGCATCCGCGAAGGCGGCACGGCAGCGACGCTGCGGGGGATCGAGTTCTACAATTTCGGCGCCTTTTTCAGTCGCGATTACCGCGAGAATGATTACCTGTGGGGCCGTCTGCACGGGGCCGAACGGATGATCGACCTGATCGCCTCAACGGTTGCTGGGGGGGTGCGACAGGACAGCATCATTGCCGCCAAGCGCGCGGTGTTTCTGGCGGTGCTGGAGGAAGAGGAAATCGCGTGCCGATGCCAGCGCGGGCTGCTCGATCAGATCCGGGGCGAAGTGCACGCGCGGATGGGTTAACGTGCCCGCGTCAGCGCCTCAAGCAGTGGCACGCGTCCAGGCAATCTCGCCTGCCGCATCCAGCCGTTTAAGCATGACCGCTGCCCCGCATTGCTGGGAACGGGCGCTGCGGTTGAAGCTGCCGTCAGCAACGAACTTGCCACGATCATAATGCTGCGAAAAGCTCCACAGATAGGGAGTGGGGACGCCAAGCCGCCGATAACCGAACCCGTTATAGGCTTCAAGCCGGTGCAGGGTC
>JAKFWB010000594.1 GCA_021732945.1 Porphyrobacter sp. | reverse complement strand
GGTCGAGCCCCGGCACCTTCGCCATCAGCGAGAGGGTGATGTTCTCTTCGGGCTGGATGCCGATCACCAGCCGGTTGGGTCGCATCGTTGCGCCCTTTCCGGCGAAAATGCTGTGCGGCACACAACGGAACTGGATCGCGATCTCAGTCACGCGCTTGGGCATGCGCTTGCCGGTGCGCAGGTAGAAGGGCACGCCCTTCCAGCGCCAATTGTCAACATGGGCCTTGATCGCGACGAAGGTTTCGGTGTCGGAATCCTTACCAAGCTCCTCGTCATAGCCCGGCACGGCCTGTCCGGTGATAGCGCCTGCCCGATACTGCCCGGTGACAGTCTCTCCGCCAGCAACCTTGCGCAAAGCGCGCAGCACTTTCACCTTTTCGTCGCGCACGGCGGTGGCATCGAAGTGGGCTGGCGGCTCCATCGCCACCAGCGCGAGCAATTGCAGCATGTGGTTCTGCACCATGTCGCGGATCGCGCCGGCATCGTCGTAGAAGGCGACGCGCCCTTCGAGGCCAACGGTTTCCGCGACGGTGATCTGCACGTGATCAATATGCGCCGCGTTCCACAGCGGCTCGAACATGATGTTGGCAAACCGCAGCGCCAGCAGGTTCTGCACCGTCTCCTTGCCGAGATAGTGATCGATCCGGAAGATGCGGCTTTCAGGAAAGGCCCCTGCGACCGCATCATTGATCTCGCGGCTGGAGCCAAGATCGGTGCCGAGCGGTTTTTCAAGGCACATCCGCACATTCTCGCCCGTCAGCCCGGCCGATTGCAGGCCTTTGATCGTCGGCTCAAACAGGCTCGGCGCAGTAGATAGAAAGATCGCGAGGCCATGTTTGGGCGTGCCGACCTTGGTGGCGAGATCGGAATAACCCTCCAGCGTGGTTGCATCCAGCGGTTGGTAGCTGAGGCGGTTGAGGAACTCCGCCATCCGCCCGCGCCGGTCGGCCGGGAGGTACTTCTCCAGCGCCGCGCGAGCGAAGTTGCGATATTCGCTGTCGCTCATGCTGCTGCGGGCGGTGCCGATGATCTTCAGGCCGGGCGCGAGCAGCCCGTCGGCGTCGAGCGCGAACAGGCTGGGCAGCAGCATCCGCTGGGCAAGGTCGCCGGTGGCTCCAAACAGCAGCAGGCGGTCAGCAGTGAAGCTCATGCAGGAATGGCCCTTTTGTGGCGTGCGCTCTACCTAGTCGCGCACGCCCAAGCCTGCCACCCCGGCGCATACTTATTCAAGTGCCACCAGGTCATGCCGGTCGGGTCACGCAGGCTTTCTGGCGAACACCCCGAAGCCCGCGATGATGGCATAGCATGCCGCAGGCAGCACCAGAGCGAAGGCAAGGCTCGTCGCGTCCGCCAGCGCGCCAAACATCGGTGGAATAATCGCGCCGCCGCAAATCGCGACATTGATGATCCCCGATCCGTCCGCCGCGCGCGGGCCGAGCTTTTCGCAGGCGAGGCTGAAAATCGTGGGGAACATGATCGCATTCATCAGGCCGACCGCGAGCAGCGAATAGCCTGCGACAGCGCCGGTGGCGTTGGCCGAAATCAGGATCAGCGTGATCGCGCCCGCGGCTACCGTGGCCAGCGTCAGGCCGGGGCTTACGAAGCGCAGGACGGCAGAACCAATGAATCGTCCGATCAGCGCGCCAAACCAGTAAATCGAGACCATCCAGCCGATCACGCTTTCAGGCTGACCGAGTATCTGATCTTGCGCGAGGTAGTTGATGATGAAGCTGCCGATCGCGACTTCCGCGCCGACATAGAGGAAGATTGACGCCGCGCCGTAGCCGAAGCGCGGGCGCTTTAGCAGCGCGAGACCTTCGGCAAGGCTGGTCTGCTCGTGCTTCTCGCCCTTGAGCCGGTTGCGGGACAGCCACACCGCGCCAGCCACCAGAGCCAGCGCGATAGCGAGGCCAATATAGGTGCTGGTGATGATCGCGCTTTCGGTCTGACGATAGGTCTGCAAGGCTTCACCCGACAGATCGGCGGCCTTCACGTTGGCGATGCTGCCAAGGATGATGCCCGCGCCGACAATCGGAAACAGCGTCGTCCCCGCCGAATTGAAGGCCTGAGCGAAGGTGAGGCGGCTGTGGGTCGTGCGCTCCGGCCCCAACAGGCTGATCAGCGGGTTGGCGACGATCTGCACCAGCACCACGCCAGTTGCGAGGATGAAATAGGCCAGCAGGAACATCGGGAAGGCGGCGGTCTGGCTCGCCGGGATGAACAGCAGGCAGCCCGCCATCATCGTAACCAGTCCCGCCACAGCGCCGCGCATGTAACCCAGTTTCTTGACCAGACGCGCTCCGGGAATACCGACCACTGCATAGGCGATAAAGAACCAGAACTGCACCAGGCTTGCTTCGAAGAAGTTGAGCGTGAACAGCTCCTTGAGCTTGGGGATAATGACATCGTTCAGCGAGGTGATCCCGCCGAAGATAAAGAACAGCGCGAAGACAAAGTAATTGAGCCCCGGCGCATCAACCTGCGGTGCATCGCCTGCGCCGCTGCCCACATCCCCCGCCGCACTCGTGCTAGGTGCCATCGCCATTGCTGCTCTCTCCCCGTCTCGCTTATCCCTGCGAACGTTCTCAATCCGCTTGCTCATGCTGATTTGCAAGAGCCGCGCGCACAAATCCAGTCCGAATAGCAATGCAGCCCAAATGCACCCCCACGCTTGCGCGGGTGTGCCAACCCGCCCTAGAAGCGAAAAATCATGAGCGGGGGATCACGCAGACGGCCGACATCATTCGATGTGGCGGAGCGGGCCGGCGTCAGCCAGCCCACCGTCAGCCGTGCGCTGTCGGGCAGCCCCGCCATTGCCGAAGCCACGCGCCGCAAGGTGATCGAAGCCGCTGAGGCGCTGGGCTATTTCGTCGACGAACGCGCCGCCCGGTTGCGGCGCGGCTCGACTGGCACGCTCGCGGTGGTCGTGATCTGCCGCGAAGGCGACAGCGCCGCCAGTATCAATCCCTTCGCCTATGCGCTGCTTGGTTCAGTCTGCGTCGCTGCGTCAGAGCGCGGGTTTGAAACGCTGGTGTCGTTTCAGGCCAGACCCGATGCCTTCTTCGGCCATTATCAGGAACAGGGCCGCGCCGATGGGTTGGTGGTGATCGGAACCACCACCAATCAGCCAGCATGGGACTATTTCCGCGCGCTCGACAGCGAAGGGCGGCGGGTCGCCTATTGGGGGTCGCCGCATGACGAACTCGATTGGGTGCGGTCAGACAACCACGCCGCAGGGCGGATCGCGGTGGAGCACCTGCTGGCTGCCGGGTACCGCCGTCCATGCTTCCTCGGCGCGCTGAATACGCCGCAAGTGCAGTTTACCGAACGGTATGAAGGCTATGCCGAGGCCATGCGTGCCGCCGGGCTGGAGCCGTGCCTTGCCCCGACCGTCAACGCCGCCACCCGCGAAGAAGAAGGCCGCCGCGCCGCGCGTCGACTGATTGAACGCGGCGAAGGCGTGGATGCGGTATTCGCCGCCTGCGACGCGATGGCGCTCGGCGCGATGGAGGCCTTTTCCGCTGCCGACCTCGTCGTGCCGGACGATATGGGCGTGATGGGCTTCGACGATCTGCTTGTCGGACGGTTCAGCCGCCCGGCGCTCACCACCATCGCGCCAGATCCTGCCGAGGCTGGTGCTGCGCTGGTGGAAGCGGTGCTGGATGAGGAAGGCACGAAGGGCCGTCAGCGCGTGCCGGTCGCCCTGATCATGCGCGCAAGCACGGCACGTTTTGCGGGGGTCACGTCGGGAACTGTGCTGCCACCGTCGAAACGCTAACAGGGGCAATCAGCCCCTGCTTCGCGCCGCACCTGTCTAGCGCGCCTCCGGTCGCGATCAGTTTGATCCCGATGGTCAGAAATTACCAAACGGTCCTATTGGTCGCTACGATCCTAATCTGTGCAAAAGAGCCGACCATTATACCCAAAATCTGTCCCATCGTGCGAGCTTGCTGTTGTAACGGCAATGTCGATATGACGCGGTTCAGAAGAAAAATTTATATCACCAGCGGCTACAAGAAATATCGAATTGTCACTATTCGTGCCGCCGAACCAAAGTACTGAGTAATTGCGACCTGGAACTGACCCTGAAGCGGCCCATTGTCCATGCACGACATAGTGCATACCGCGGAATAAAACATTGCCTCCCGTTATTGCACCTGTCGTATCATCTTCCTCGATGCTGATTTTCATTTCGTTGTTGCCATCAGCGTCCGGCTTGCTGGCATAATTCCAGATTTCCATACGAATTCCCCCCCAAAATGTCATTTGACTTGGTGATCCTACCAACTTTTCCTCACTGGGGAAGCGGTTTTTGCGAGGCAGGAAGCTTTATCAAGCGATTGGACAAAATGGCGGAATTTCGTAGATCAAAAGTAATGATCCCGGCGCGTCTTGGACGGCAGCACCAACTTCAATGATGTTTCGCACGCACCTGAGAAAATTCACGCCGCGCCGACTACCCGTGCGCGCCAAATTCGTTGGCAATGGCGGTGGTGATCCGCAGGGAGAGCGCATGGGCGCGGGCGATGGGGGTGAGGCAGTCGCGCTCGATCGCGCCGTAACCTTCCTCCCCGCCATCGGGATAATCAGATGCTTCATCCAGCGGGAAATCGCGTGGGCCGGGAATGCGCACCGGGAAGGCGCGGCGCAGCAGTTTGAGCGCTTCGTCCACCCGCAAGGTCATCACCATCTCGATCACATCGCCCCGGCTGATGTCATTGGCGCGGCTGAAGGCGGGGACGGAGACGATCTTGAGGAACATGTGCTGGAGCAGCGCGAGCCGCAGCGCCTGCAACACCCCGATCCGTCGGCGGACGTGTTCGCGTTCGGGATCGGGTGCATCATCGGGGATCAGATCGGTCAGCCGGTGCAACTTGAGCGCATCGATCCGCAGGCGCGAGGCCAAGCGCCGGAACACCCCGGTGCGGTCATCGCCGACCAGATATTCCGCCAAGGCCGCGCAGGCGCGCGCCAGATGATCCTCAGTCCCGCGATAGGTGCGGCTGGCCCAATAGGCTGAATTGAACAGCTCGCCGTAAGCCGCCACGGTCTTGATGCTGGCGAGGCTATTTGCAGCCTTCAGCAGTCGTAGGATCTGCCGCCCGCGCGCGCTTTCCGTGAGCAGCGCGGCGATTTCCTCGCGGTTCGAGTCCGCCGCGCTGCCGATCCCGGCGATGACGTTGACCGGGTAGCCAAGCTGCTGGAGGATCGCGTTGTGCGGGATCGCGCGGATTTGCCGCAGGCTCATCTCGCGGTCGGCGTTGATGTCGCTCTGGCGGCGCGAGACGCGGCTGCCGGTGGGGTTCAAGAGACCGAGCCCGAACGCGGTCACCGCGCGGGCATAGGTGCGGCTGGCGAGGTGATCGCCCTGATGCTCCTTGATCGCGCGGTAGAAATCCAGGCTGATGTCGGTGCGGTGGTAGAACGGGTCAGCCGGCGCGGCGATGTCAGTTTCGGCCGGGCGCAATTCGGCGATGCGGGACAGCGTGGCGAGCGCCAATTCGGGTGTCGCAAAAAACAGGTAGCCATCGCCGCCCTGAAAGCTGACCTCGGGTTCCAGCCGGATGCCTGCCCGCGCAAACCGCCGCCGCGCCCAGGGGGAGAGCGGCCATTCGAGCCGGTCGCGGAACGACGTGGGATGCGCGCCGCGGCCCATGCTCTCTCCGTGGGTGTTGAAGACGAGCGCAGCAATGTCGGACAGGCCATTGGCCGCCATCGCCTCGGCCAAGCGGCCTTGCAGGCGCTCAATCGCTAGGCTTGCAGGGATCTGCCCGACAAAGCGTCCGGCGTCCGAGAACCCGGTCTGCACCGCGACCCGGCCCCGCACTCGCGCATAGGCGCGGTAGGCAGGTTCTGCGAGCAGCGCGTCGAGGAAACGCCCGCCATGCTCCAGCGCCGCCTCGGTCTCGAACAAGGGCGAGACATCGACCTTGTCTTCCACCCCGAACAGTTTGGCGAAATAGAGCGCGGCGAGCACCGTGGCAGGTTGTTCGCACTCGGCCACCAGCATGCGGATCGGGGCATCGGCGTCGATGTGCTTCAAGATCTGCGCCATCGCGATAAACTGCCGGATCGCGGTCGAGCTTTCGGTGGCGAGCGCTGCGAAATTGGTGCGCAGCGGTTTGGCTTCGGCCACCATCGTCCGCAGGGTGGCGAGCGCGCTTTTGCTGGCGAGTTCGATGGTGGTGCCATCGGCCAACCGGCGGCGGATCGCGTTGTGGAGCTGCTTGGCGTTCACCCGGAAATGGATCCAGCCCATTCCCAACCCATCGGCGCGCATCGCGGCGGCCAGCGTGAGCAGACGCATCGCGCGGTCTGGCGCAGCGGTTTCGGCCTCGGATTCCAGCGCGGCGATCAGCGGTTCAAGCGTCAGCAGATTGTCAGGACTGTGGGTTGTCAGCCGGTTGGCAGCTTCGGCCAGGGCCTCGGCGCTCGACAGGTCGCCTGCGAAATCCGCCGCCCGTGTTGCGGCGAAAGCGGCGGCGGGCCGCAGGGTTGCGAGCAATGGGTGCGCGGGATCGATCGCTTCGAGCTGTGCGGTGTATCGCGCCAGCCGCTCGGCCTTCTCGGTCAGGCGGAAGCCGATTGAGGTGTCCCAACCGATGTCGGTTCGCCCGTCCATGTCGTAGCCGACCCAGCTTGCGAACCGGAACGGCAGCGGGCGAAGCGCGCACCAATCCTCCGGCCAGCGGGCCTGTGCCTCACCAAGCAACCGGCCAACGATCACGTCGCGCGCATCCTGTGCCCGCGCCATCGCGTCCATCGCAGCGCGGTGTTCGTGGTCGAGCGTGACGGCGGATCGTTCGGCGCTCACCGCACAGGCCGCATTGTCAATCGCGCCATCGGATGACGCCGTGGCGGCGACCGCCTTGGCCTGCTGGGGCGTGAGCAGGAAGGTCGGGTGCGCGGTGAAGACCGCGTGCAATTGAGGGTGCTCCCAGCGGGCGCGGAAGATTTCGAAATCATCGCCAGCCGCCGACAACGGCACCGGTGCAGGCGGCGGGGCAAGCAAGTGGCGCAGCTTGCGCGCGCGCGTTTTCAGCCCGTCGCATTCCAATTCTGCGACCAGCCCGGCCAGATCATCCATGCTGAGCTCGCCGCCTTCCAATGCGCGCGACAGATCAAGCGAAAGCTGAAACACCGGGTTGAACAGCGGGGTTTCCCGCGTGCGTTGATGGAGTTCGCCCAGCCGCGCTTCGCAATCGGCGATGGTTTTCACAGCGCCGCTCCCTGAACGGGCAAATGCTCAGACGCAAAGGCCGCTGCCGCGCCGAACAGGCCGGGTTGCGGGTGGACGATCAGCTTTACGGGGATCGCCGCCATCAGGCTCTCGAACCGGCCCTTGGCCTTGAAGCGTGCGCCAAATCCCGAGGCAAGCAGGCTGTCACGGATGCGATACCCAAGCCCGCCCGCGATCACCACGCCCGCAAACCCGCCCTGCGCCAGCGCAAGATCGCCCGCGACCGAGCCTAGCGACAGGCAGAACCGGTCTACGGCGGCGGCTGCCAGACTGTCTTCGCCGCTGGTGCCGAGGTTCCAGATTTCGATGGCGCCGCGCTCAGGTTCCGAACGGTGTTCGAGCGCGGCGAGCGCCTGATAGATGTCGACGATGCCGGGCCCGGCCACCACGCGCTCAACCGACACGCGGTTGTGGCGGCTGCGAAGCCGGGCAAGGATCGCGTCTTCGATACTGTCGAGCGGGGCAAAGTCGATATGCCCGCCCTCGGTCGCCTGCACGCGGTAGGCCGCGCCCGAGCGCCACAGATGCGCGACGCCAAGCCCGGTGCCTGGCCCGATCACGCTGATGGTGCCATCACGACCCAATGGCTCATCCGGTCCGGCCAAGTGCAGGAACTGGCTGTCATCGGCGCGCGCAACGGCGTGGGCGACGGCCGCGAAATCATTGACGAGGGTGAAGCGCTCCACCCCCAGCTTTTCAGGGATCAGCGCCGGGCGGATGATCCACGGATTGTTGGTGAAGCGGATGACGGGAGCAAGGTTGCCCGGACTGCCGACCGGCCCGGCAATGGCCATGCTCACCGCATTAGGCAAGGTGCCGCCCTTGCGCTCCCGAAACGCCTCCCATGCGGTCTGGAAGCTGGCGTGATCAGCGGTGTGAAGCGTTTCAGGTTCGCCGAGGCTAATCGCCCCGTCCGCGCCAATGCTAGCGATGGCGAAGCGGGCATGCGTTCCGCCGATATCGACCGCTACCACGTCTTGCATTATCGTCTCCCCGCCTGTGCTGCTGCGGGGTTTAGCAGGCGGCGCGCGGAAATCCCACGCGCCGCATACTTATTCAACCTTGGGCGGTTTACTTGACGCCCATTTCCTTGAGCAGGCGATCCGCACCGTCGACCTTTTCCATGGTCCACAGCATGAAGCGGCTATCGACATGGATGGTGCGGTTGATCTTAGGGTCAAACATCCAATCCGAGACCACGCCTTCGATGGTGCCATCAAACGCCAGCCCGACAAATTCACCGCGCGCGTTCAGCGTCGATGAGCCCGAGTTGCCATTGGTGATGTCCACGGTCGAGAGGAAGTCGACCGGCAGCGTGCCCAGTTCGGGCGCGACATAGCGGCCATAATCCTTGGCCTTGATCAGCTCCACCATCTTGTCGGGCGCATCAAATTCGCCGCGCCCGGTGTGCTTGGCCACGATTCCTTCGGCGGTGGTGAAGGGCGGCCAGATTTGTCCGTCAACGGTCTTGCCGGTCACCTTGCCATAGGTGAAGCGCAGCGAGCCATTGGCGTCGGGATACATGGTCTTGCCCTGCGCTGCGGCATAGGCGAGGCGGGCCGCCATCACTGTCGAGCGGGCCTTCTGGACGTGGCCGGAGCGGTCCTTGTCAGCGGCTTCGGAGGCCATCGCTTCGTCATAGGTGGCGACCGCCAGCTGGATGAAGGGATCGCTCGACGCCTTGAAGTCAGAGACGGACTTGCCCATCCATTCCAGCCGCTTTGCGGTGTTGGCGAGTTCGGTGCCCGAATAGAACGAAGCAAGGTCGCGGCCTTCCATGAAGGTATCGAAGCTCTTGATACGAGCTTCGGCAGGAAGAGTGCGGTATTCGGCCAAGCCATCCTCCCACAAGCCCTTGTCAATGTCAGCAACATAGCGCCGCTCGATCCGCTGCATGCCTTGCGTCATGAAGGCGCGGTCGCGTTCCTGAAAGCCGGGTTCGCGGTCCTTGTCGGGCTTGGCCTGTTCGTTGGCCCAGCGGTACAGGCGGCTGGCAGCGCTGAACAATTGGCCGCGGCCGATGAGGTCGCGCCGTTCGTCTGCAAGTGCCACGGCATTGCCTTCCGCAATCAGGCGATCCAGCTCGGCCAGCGCCGCGCCATATTGCGCCTTGCGGCTGGGGTCGGCATCGACCCAAGCGCGGAACGCCGTTTCCTCGGCCTTCTTCTTGGCGATCAGCGAGATCGCCTCGGCCCCGGCCATCTGGCCCGCGATCTTCTTCTCGTAATTCTCGATGCCTTGCAGGGAAGCGGCATAGGCAATCGTTGCGGCCTGATCGCCAGCGGTCAGCGCGTCGATCAGATTGCCATATTCGGTCAGCGACTTCTGCTGATAGGGATAGAGCTCCTCGTAATAGAAGCGCGCTTCCTCTGCGGTGCGCAGGCGTTCGGTGGTGCCGGGGAAACCGGCGACCATGATGAAATCGCCTTCCTTCACGCCCTGCTTGGCGATCGGCAGGAACGCCTTGGGCTTGAACGGCACGTTGTCCTTGGCAAACGCTGCCGACGAGCCGTCAGGCGCGACATAGGCGCGGTAGAACGCAAAGTCCCCGGTGTGGCGCGGCCACTGCCAGTTGTCCTTCTCACCGCCGAAATTGCCGACGCCGCCTGCGGGTGCATAGACGAGGCGGACGTCCTTGATTTCCAGCTGCTGCTGGAGCCAGTACTGCTGCCCGCCGAAATAGGCGCGTACATCGCAGCGGCGGTTAGCCTGCTTTTCGCACGCCTCAATCAGCGCCGTGCGGTTGGCCTGCAACCGGTCAAACCGGGCGCGGCCTTCAAGCTTGTCCGCGCCCTTGAGCATGGCGGCGGAGACATCGCGCAGGTCCTCGATCACATAAATGCGGCTACCGGGAGCTGCGGGCAGTTCATCACTTAGCGTGGCGGCCAGAAAACCGTTGGTGAGATAGTCGGCCTCGGGCGAGGAATTGTATTGCAGCGATCCTGCCACGCAGTGGTGGTTGGTGGCGACCAGACCTTCAGGCGAAAGGAACGCTGCCGAACAACCACCGAGCGAGGCAATCGCGGTCAGCGGTGGGCGTTGCAGATTGCCCAGCGTCTTGGCGTCAAGCTCAAGCCCAGCGGCCTTCATCGCATCGGCAATCGCACCGGTCTGGCTCGGCAGCCACATGCCTTCATCGGCTTGGACGGCGGCGGGGGACGCAATCATCAGGGCAGAGGCCCCGGCGAGCAGGAAGTTCTTCATCGACAGCATACCTTTTGCGATGGACCGACCGCGCAGATCAGGCGGCGGCCTTATGGATCGCGCCCGCGCGGGCGCATCACGCGTTCGGTAGCCGCAATGCTCGCGCCATAAAAGTGTCAAATGCGGCCCATCAACCAATGCAGTACCGCCGCACCTCAGCATCATCAGTCGTGCAAAAGGCATCTTGCGAATGATTATCATCTGCGCCATGAGGGCGGAATCACGGAAATACACTCCCTCCCCGCAAAAGGACTCAGCGTTACCATGAACAGCAAGATCAAGCTCTGGACTCACCTTGGACTCGGCACGGCGCTCGCCGGCGGCTTGCTGGCGGCGTGCGGCGGCGAAGCGGGGGAGGGCGCCAGGACGGAAGCGGCGGCTACCGGTGAGGGCGGCGCTGTGGCAGGCGAAGGCGAAGC
>JAKFWB010000233.1 GCA_021732945.1 Porphyrobacter sp. | reverse complement strand
GCACACCAGCGGCCCGGCCAACATCACCCCGCCCGCAACGAACCACAAACGACCCTCAAGCCCCGCGCCCGACGATACCGCCCCGCACATAAAGGCCCACATCGGCGGAAACCAGGTGATCGGTTTGAGCAGCTCAAGCACGTCTCGCGCGCCGGGAAGCGGCGCATGGCGAGTCGAAGTTACCGAATGCTCCATGGTCAAAGGCTATGCCTGACAGGCCAAAGCGTCAAATTATTTTGACACTTTGAAACCAACAAGAGCCGATTTTTGTGTCAGAAATGGCCGCCGCGTTCGTGCCGTGTCCAATATGCCATCGCCATACTGTCAAGCTGTTGGACAATCCTGCCCGATCCGGTCGGGCACGCTAATCAGCGCAAAGGCCTGTTCAAACCCCGGTTATACCCAAGTAGAACGCGGGTTAATGCCTGCCCAACCCCACCAAATGGGCAAAAAAACGCCATTGCGGCAATTGGCGGTGCGCAGCGGCCACAGCGCCGATTTTGCCTACACGGCGCGGATTACTCGCCTTCGCCGGTCAGATTGCCAAGGCCGTAACGGTGCAGCTTGGAATAGAGGCTCTGGCGCGAAAGCCCGAGGATTTCAGCCGCCGATGCGCGGTTGTCCGACGTGTAGGACAGGGCCGCCTCGATGCACAATCGCTCAATCAAATCAGTGCTTTCGCGCACAATGTCCTTCAGGCTCATGCGCCCGACCAGCTCGGTCAGCTGCTCAACCGAACGCGGCATGTCCTGCTGGCTCGGCGGCAAATCGCGCAGGCGGCGTCCGATCGGGCGAATGACGAAGGCATAATAGGCATCATCACCAGAGGTTCTTACCGCTGACAATTCAATCGGTTCGCCATCCACCTCATGGCCCACCCGCAGCACCGTGGCGACATTGCGTGCCGATCCGTGCTGATCAATCTGGCCTTCGATCAGATCGAGATCGATACCCGGCCGCCCAATCGATTCCGACAGGTGCCGCCCGCGCAATTGATCAACGCTAGCCGCCTGAAGAAGCTCGACAAATGCGGCGTTGGCGGTGACGATTTCGAGATCGGCATTGGCCACCACAAAGGCATCGGGCATCAGATCGATCAGTTCCAGCACCGGTGAGAAATCCGATGCCGGGCGATCATTGGCCTGCACCAGCCGCAGCAGCAAAAACTGCCCGCGATCCTGCGTGAACCCGACGACCGAAGCCATCACCTCGCGCGCGCCCTTGGCAATGCGGACGCGCGCCGGGCTGACGGTATCCGAAACCAGCGCCGCGCCGATCACCGATTGCAGCGCGTCGTGCGAATTTTTGTCGATGAAAGTCAGGATCTTCTTGCCGGGAAGGCTCGCCGCCCGCGCGCCCACCAGCGCATGCGCGGCAGGGTTGGCTTCGCGAATCCGCAGGGTGCCCGCCTCAATGATCATCACCGGCTCAGTCGACCGTTCGAACAGCATGCGGTAGCGCGCTTCGAGCTGGCGCATCCTGAGATAATCGCGTTCCAGCGATTGCTGCACCTGCAACAATCGCTGCTGCAAGCGCCCGGCCTCGCGCAGATCGCGCCCGAAGGCGATCCGGTTCTCCCCGCCATTGACGCTGAGCACGGCGTAGCGGATCGGCACGTCGCCATCGCGCGAAGGGTGGTTGACCTGCCGCCAATGCTGCACCTCACCGCGCCGTGCGGCGGCCAGCATCTCCATGACTTTGGGGCGACTTTCGTCGGTCACCGTCTCGATCCAGTTGGTGCCGACCCAATCGGCAAAGGCCGGAAATTCGCGCGGATCGAAGGCGGCATCAAGGATGGTTCCGGTATCGTCGAGCACCAGGGTCACATCGCCAGCGACCATCGCCAGCTTCATCGCGGCATCGGCTTCGAGAGTATCGAACAGCTCTGCCGCCTTCCCGAACGGGTGCTTGCCTTCAATACTGTGTTTGCGGGTGAGCATCTGCGCGCTGAACCTATCGCAGGTTCAAACTGGCGGCGGCAGGAGCCCTTATCAAGCCATTCGCCAATTCGAGCGCCGCCAGCGCATCTGCGCCTGTGCCATCCGCACCGACAACTCGCGCTAAGTCTGGATTTTCATTGATCATTCGTCCGCCAACCAGTACGATGATATGGGGATTGGCCGATACATTGCGGATCGCCCTGATGAGGTTTGCCAGAGCGGCGCTAGGGCAGTCGCGCACGAGGGTCAATCCGGCCAGATCGAACGGCTGACGCGCCAGCCGGTCGAGCAATTCGCGCCGTTCGGGCTTGACCAGCGCTTCGCTTTTCCAGCCGCCGCGGGCGAAGACTTCCTCGATCATCAGCGTGCCGAAATTGTGGTGATCGCCCGGCATTGGTGAAAACAGCGCGGTGCGCGGCGGGCTGAGCGCGCCAAGTTCGTTGGGGGAGCGCGCGGCGATTTCGCGCATCACTTCCTGCAATCGCCACAATCCCATTGTAACATCAAGGAAATCGCACTCGTCGGTTTCCCACATTTCGCCCAGCTTGCGCGCCGCCGGGGCGAGCAGATCGAGGCAGATCGTCTCGACACTGGCACCATTGGCCATGAACACATCGACCTCTTCGAGCAGGCTTGCCGCCTCAAGCCGCAGGGGCAAAAGGGCAAAGCGCGAAGCTTCCTCAAGGTTGATCGGGCGCGCGCCCTTGGTCTTCGCCGAATCAAGCCCATTGGCATGGGCCATCAGAAGACGGGGGATAATTTCGCTTTCAATGATCATGTTGACGGAATCGGGCTGATCCAGCTTCGCCAGGGCCGACCGCCGGCGAACGTGCTCGAGCGGAGCGGTGATCACCCCGCGCAGGACCGCCGATCCTGCGCCAAACATGCTCGAAGCCTTGGACTCAGCCATTCGTCAGACCCTCCCAGGTCATGCGGACGAACCTTCCGCAGGAGGTAATGACCGCAAACCACACGCCCTCGGCCCTGATCCCGAAAAGCCAGCGACTCCTGCCTACGCCTTTTTGATGGCGGGCGCAAACTCCGATGATCGAGAGGCCATAAACGTCAAGAAAGCTAAACGTCCAATCTAGTTGACACTCATGTTGGAAAGCGTAATCTCCGAGTCTGAGAGAAAAGGCTAACGCAGCAGATGACTCGGACGGATCATGTATCCCCGGTCCAACCTGGAACCACGGTGAAGGGGACTGGCCACGAGAGGGGCGGAACCAGCGCACTTTACACCGCCGAAGAGCGCGTGCGGCGCGACGAGTCGGTTTGGACGGTGGTTCAGGGCATTCTCGCCCCATTTCAGTTTCTGGTGTTTTTGATCAGCCTTGGCCTGGTGATCCGCACGCTCACGACAGGCGACGGAGCGTTCGCCGCTGATGCCTCGATCGTCGTCAAGACGCTGGTGCTCTACACCATCATGATCACCGGCTCGATCTGGGAAAAGGTCGTGTTCGGCAAGTGGCTGTTCGCGCCCACCTTCTTCTGGGAAGATGTGTTCTCGATGTTGGTGCTGGGTTTGCACACGCTTTATCTGGTGCTGCTGCTGGGCGGGATCGGCACGCTGGAGCAGCGGATGCTGGTTGCGCTCGCCGGTTACGGTGCCTACGTGATCAACGCCGGGCAATTCCTGTGGAAGCTGCGGATGGCGCGGCTTCAGGGCAGCCTACCAGCTCAGACGGTGACCGCATGAGCCCGCTCGCGGTTCTCGATGGCTGCGCGGCTGAGTTGCAGCGTGACACGGTACCCGCCAATGCAGCGCCCCGCCCCGTGCTGCGCGAGCGCGGCCAGCGCGAAGTGTTCTGCGGCCTCACCGGGATCATCTGGCTGCACCGCAAGATGCAGGATGCCTTCTTCCTCGTCGTCGGATCGCGCACTTGCGCCCACTTGCTGCAATCAGCCGCTGGTGTGATGATCTTTGCCGAGCCGCGCTTTGCCACCGCGATCATGGAAGAGCGTGACCTCGCAGGCATGGTCGATGCGCAGGACGAGCTTGACCGGGTGGTGACCCGCCTGCTTGAACGCCGCCCTGACATCAAGACGCTGTTCCTCGTGGGATCGTGCCCATCTGAAGTGATCAAGCTTGATCTGGCCAAGGCCGCGCAGCGCCTTGGCGCGCAATATATGCCCCGTGTTCGCATCCTGAACTATTCGGGCAGCGGGATTGAAACCACCTTTACCCAGGGCGAGGACGCCTGCCTTGCTGCGCTGGTGCCGGTGATGCCTGCGCTGCCCGCCAATGCGCCCAAGGAACTGCTTATCGTCGGCAGCCTCCCCGATATCGTCGAGGATCAGTTCCTGCGGCTGTTCGCAGCGCTCGGCATCGCCAAGGTCGGCGCTTTGCCCGCCCGCAATGCCCGCAATTTGCCGAGCGTCGGCCCGAACACGCGCTATCTGCTGGCCCAGCCATTCCTTGGCGATACGGCGATGGCATTGGAAGGGCGCGGTGCCCAGCGGATCGAGGCCCTTTTCCCGTTCGGCGTGGAAGGCACATCAGACTGGCTGCGCGCCGCCGCCCGCGAATTCGGGATCGATGCGGCCCATGTCGAGGCCGTCATCGCACCGGGGCGTGAACGCGCCCGGATCGCCTTGTCGAAACTGCGTCCGCAGCTGACCGGCAAGCGCATCACCTTCCTGCCGGATTCGCAGCTTGAAGTGCCGCTGGCGCGCTTCCTGCAGGACGAGCTTGGCATGGAGCTGGTCGAGGTCGGCACGCCATACCTGCACCGCGCGCATCTGGCCCGCGAACTTGACCGGTTCGGCGCGAATGTGCGCATCAGCGAAGGCCAGCATCTTGAGCGTCAGCTTGACCGCGTCCGCGCTGACCGGCCCGACATCACGGTTTGCGGCCTCGGCCTTGCAAACCCGCTCGAAGGCGAAGGCCTGACCACCAAGTGGGCGATCGAACTCGTTTTCTCGCCGATCCACGGTTTTGACCAAGCTGCCGATCTCGCCGAACTCTTTGCCCGGCCGCTGCGGCGCCGTGACATGCTGGAGGTTTAGGCGATGCAACTGGCAGTCTGGACTTACGAAGGCCCGCCCCACGTCGGCGCAATGCGCGTGGCGACCGCGATGGAGAAGCTCCACTACGTGCTGCATGCCCCGCAGGGCGATACCTACGCCGACCTGCTGTTCACGATGATCGAGCGGCGTTCAAAGCGTCCGCCGGTCACCTACACAACCTTTGAAGCGCGCGATCTGGGCAAGGATACCGAGCAGATCTTCCAGGACGCCGCGCGCGAAGCAGTGGCGCGGTTTAATCCGCAGGCAATCATCGTCGGCGCGTCGTGCACGGCTGAACTGATTCAGGATGACCCTGCTGGCCTGTCCGAGGCGATGGGCCTGCCCTGCCCGGTGATCCCGCTGGAATTGCCGAGCTATCAGCGCAAGGAAAACTGGGGCGCGTCGGAGACGTTTTACCAGATCGTGCGCAATCTGGCTGACAAGACAGTGGTGCGGGAGCCGCGTGAAGGCCGGAAAGCCCGCGCTAATATCCTTGGCTCCACGGCGCTGGGCTTCCGCCACCGCGATGACTTGGTGGAAATTCGCAAGATTCTCGACCAGCTGGGGGTTGAGGTCAATCTCGTCGCTCCGCTGGGCGCTACGCCGGAGGACATTACCCGGATCGGCCAAGCCGATTTCAACATCGTCCTCTACCCCGAAATCGCAGATGAGGCCGCCCGCTGGCTCGAAAAGACTTTCGATCAGCCCGCAGTGCGGACCGTCCCTATCGGCGTGGGAGCAACCCGCTCCTTCATTGCCGACGTCGCCGAGCTGGCAGGTGCAGATCCCACGCCTGCTCTCGGCGACACCTCTTCCCGGATGCCCTGGTGGTCGCGGTCGGTCGATTCGACCTACCTGACCTCCAAGCGCGTCTTCATCTTTGGTGACGCCACCCACGCCGTCGCCGCCGCCCGGATCGCGCGCGAAGAACTGGGCTTCGAGGTTTGCGGCCTCGGCTGCTATGCCCGCGAATTAGCCAGCGAAGTCCGCGCCGAAGCCGCACGTTGCGGGATAGAGGCACTGATCACCGATGATCACCTCGCGGTCGAAGACGCCATCGCCGCCGCCGCGCCCGAACTGGTGCTGGGCACGCAGATGGAACGCCATATTGCCAAGCGGCTGGGCATTCCCTGCGCGGTCATCAGCGCGCCGGTGCACGTGCAGGATTTCCCCGCGCGCCATTCGCCGCAGATGGGGTTTGAAGGCGCCAACGTGATCTTCGACACCTGGGTGCACCCGCTGGTGATGGGGCTGGAAGAGCACCTCCTCACGATGTTCCGCGAGGATTTCGAATTCTCCGATGAAGCGGGCGCATCGCACCACGCGGCCCACAGCCCGCGCAAGGCGGCGGTTCAGGTCGAGCACGAAGCACCGGTTGCTGACATTCCTGCGCCAGTTTTGGTCGAAGCTGGCGCAACCGGCTGGACCGATGAAGCAGAACGCGAACTCAGGAAAATCCCGTTCTTCGTGCGCGGCAAAGCTCGCCGCAACACCGAAGCTTTCGCTGTTGCTGACGGCCGCGCGCAGATCGATCTTGAAACCCTGTACGATGCCAAGGCGCATTATGCACGGTAAGGTCGCCTCGCCCGCTTCGGTCGACCCGCGCGCGCCTGTCCGGGTGGTGATCATTACGCTCGACAATCACTTGAAGGGCGCGGTTGACCGGGCTGATGAAGTGCTGGCGCCCGAAGGCATCGACCTTGCGCTGTATGCCGCCTCCGAATGGGGCAGCGACGCGGGCGAGCTGGACAAGGCCAAGGCCGCAATTGCCGAGGCTGACATCGTCATCGCGACGATGCTGTTTCTGGATGACCACATCCGCATGGTTCTTCCCGCCCTGGAAGCACGGCGCGAGGCTTGCGATGCGATGGTCTGCCTGATGAGCGCGGGCGAAGTCGTCAAGCTGACCAAGATGGGCGGCTACCGCATGGACGCTCCCGCCAAAGGGCCGCTGGCGCTGCTGAAAAAGCTGCGCGGTAATGCGGGCAAGAACGGCAAGCCCAATTCGGGCGCAGGCCAGATGAAGATGCTGCGCCGCCTGCCCAAGATTTTGCGCTTCATCCCCGGCACCGCGCAGGATGTGCGCGCCTATTTCCTCACGCTGCAATACTGGCTGGCAGGCTCGGACGAGAATGTGGTCGCGATGGTGCGCGCGCTGATAGACCGCTACGCTGCGGGCGAGCGGATGTATCGCCGCGGCATCACCAAGGCTGACGCCCCGCTCGAATATCCCGAAACCGGCGTCTATCACCCGCGCACGCAGCAGCGCATGTCCGAAAGCCTGCGACTTCTCCCACGCGAGCAAGGCAAGCATGGCACGGTCGGGCTGATCCTGCTGCGCTCCTACCTGCTCGGCCGCGACTGCGCGCATTATGACGGCGCGATTGCCGCCTTCGAAGCCGCCGGCCTGAAAGTGGTGCCGGTGTTCGCCAGCGGGCTTGATGCGCGCCCGGCGATTGAGGCATTTTTTGTCGGCCCGGATGGCAAACCAACCGTGGACGCTATCGTCAACCTTACCGGCTTTTCACTGGTCGGCGGCCCGGCCTATAGCGATGCAACAGCCGCGCGCGAGATTTTGGGCCGACTTGATCTGCCCTACCTCGCCGCCCACGCGATTGAATTCCAGACAATTGAGGAATGGGCCAATCGCCCGCAGGGGCTGCTGCCGCTTGAATCGACCATGATGGTCGCGATGCCTGAACTCGACGGTTCGACCGTGCCGAGCGTGTTCGGCGGGCGTGCAGGTGCCTCGGGCGAAGGCTGCGGCGGGTGCGAGCGGCGCTGTGCGCGCCCTGCCTCGCACAAGGCGCGCCCGATGCAGGCCTGCCCCGAACGCGCTGAAGCACTGGCGGCCCGCACTCTGCGCCTTATCCAGCTACGCAAGAGCGAACGCGCGAGCCGCAAGCTCGCGATCGTGGTGTTCAACTTCCCGCCCAATGCCGGAGCCACAGGCACCGCCGCCTTCATGGGCGTGCACGAATCGCTGTTCGCCACGCTTCAACGGCTGGCTGCGGAAGGCTACGACGTCGAAGTCCCCGCCAGCGTCGATGCGATGCGCGACGCACTGCTCAAGGGCAACACCGACCGCTTCGGCACCGACGCCAATGTCGCGCACCGCATCCCGGCTGACGATCACGTACGGCGCGAAAGGCACCTCGCCGAAATCGAAGCCGCTTGGGGCCCCGCCCCCGGCAAGCAATTGTCCGATGGCGGCCATATCCTGATCCAGGGCGCGCATTTCGGCAATGTTTTCGTCGGCGTGCAGCCGGGCTTTGGTTATGAAGGCGATCCGATGCGGTTGCTGTTCGAAGGCAGCTTTGCCCCGACCCATGCCTTCAGCGCTTTCTACCGCTACCTGCGCGAAGATTTCGGCGCGCAGGCGATCCTGCATTTCGGCACCCACGGCGCATTGGAATTCATGCCGGGCAAGCAGGCGGGCATGTCGGGCAAGTGCTGGCCGGACCGGTTGATCGGCGACGCCCCCAACTTCTACCTCTACGCCGCCAACAACCCGTCCGAAGGCATGCTGGCCAAGCGCCGTTCGGGTGCAACCTTGGTGAGCTACCTCACCCCGCCGCTGGCGCAGGCCGGGCTGTACAAGGGTCTGGTCTAGCTGAAGGCCAGCGTTGATCGCTGGCGCACCACGATTGACGATGCCGATCACGCGGTGGAACGCGCTGATCTGGCGCAGCTGATCGCCGATCAGTGCGAGGCACTCGACATCACATATGCCGACATCGGCGAACTGCCCGCGCGGCTGTATGAGATGGAAGAGGCGCTGATCCCGCATGGGCTGCACATCTTCGGCCAAAACCCATCGGGTGCGGCGCGCGAGGATATGCTCGATGCGATGATGGATGCGGGCAGCCTTGATGGCCCCACTCCTGACCGCGCGGTGCTGGCCGCCAAGCTCGATTCCTCGGATGAACTTGGCGCGTTGATCCATGCGCTCGACGGCGGGTTCGTGCAGCCTGCCCCCGGCGGCGATGTGGTTGTCAATCCGCAGGTGCTTCCCACGGGCCGCAATATCCACGGGTTCGATCCCTTCCTGATGCCGTCGGCCTATGCTTGCCGCTTGGGCAGCGAGCAGGCGCAGCAGCTGATCGCGCGCCATGTGAACGGCGGCGAGCCGTTCCCTGAAAGCATCGCGATGGTGCTGTGGGGCACCGACAACATGAAGTCCGAAGGCGTCCAGATCGCTCAGGCGATGACGCTGATGGGCGCCCGTCCCCGGCGCGATTCCTATGGTCGGCTGTGTGGGGCGGAGTTGATTCCGCTGACCGAACTCGGCCGCCCGCGGATCGATGTGGTGATGACGCTGTCGGGCATCTTCCGCGACCTGCTACCGATGCAGACCCGGATGCTGGCTGAAGCAGCTCTGCTCGCGGCTCAAGCTGACGAGACGGTGGAAGCCAATTTCGTTCGCAAGCACACGCTGGTGCATCAGGCCAAACACGGCTGCGAATTCGAAACCGCAGCCCTGCGGGTCTTCTCCAATGCCGAGGGTGCATATGGTGCCAACGTCAACCAGATGATTGACGGCGGCGTGTGGGCCGATCCCGATGAACTCGCCAATGCGTTCGAGATCAACAAGGGCTTTGCTTACGGCGTATCGGGCAAGCCGGTGCAGCAGCGCGACATGCTGCAAAGCGCGCTTGGCACGGTCGATTTCACCTACCAGAACCTCGAAAGCGTTGAACTCGGCATCAATGATGTCGACCAATATGTTGACGGGCTTGGCGGGGTGACCCGTTCGGTCAGCCGGGCCAAAGGCGTGGAAACCCCGGTCTACATCCTCGATGCGACGCGCGGCAGCACCAAGGTGCGCACGCTGGGCGAGCAGATCGATCTGGAAACCCGCACCCGCACGCTGAACCCCAAGTGGTTCGAAGGCCTGCTGGAACATGGCTACGAAGGCGTGCGCCAGATCGAAGGTCATGTCACCAGCACGCTGGGCTGGTCAGCCACCACCGGCCAGGTCGCGCCCTGGGTCTACCAGAAGATTTCCGAGACCTTCGTGCTCGATGAAGCGATGCGGCGGCGCCTGTCTGACCTCAATCCGAAAAGCGCAGGCCGCGTCGCCAGCCGCCTGCTCGAAGCCTGTGACCGCCATTTGTGGGAACCTGACGAAGCCACGCTCGCCGCTTTGCGCGAAGCCAATGACGAGCTGGAGGACCGCCTCGAAGGCGTGTTCCCGGCAGAATGACACCGAGGGATCCGATCACATGAACCTGCACAGCCCCCACTCCGCTTTCAGCCAACCCGATGGCGAGGGATCGGTTCAGGTCAAGCTTGACCCGGAAGACAAGATCAAGGGCGCCAAGGTATTCGCGGTTTACGGCAAGGGCGGGATCGGCAAATCGACCACCTCGTCCAACCTGTCCGCCGCCTTCTCCAAGCTGGGCCACCGGGTGCTCCAGATCGGCTGCGATCCCAAGCATGACAGCACCTTCACCCTCACCAAAAAGCTGATGCCGACGGTGATCTACGTGCTGGAAACGGTCGAATTCCACGCCGAGGAACTGCGGCCCGAAGATTACATGTTCGAAGGCTATAACGGCGTGATGTGCGTCGAGGCAGGCGGGCCGCCCGCTGGCACCGGCTGCGGCGGATATGTGGTCGGGCAGACGGTGAAGTTGCTCAAGCAACACCACCTGCTCGAAGAAACCGACGTCGTGATCTTCGACGTGCTGGGCGATGTCGTCTGCGGCGGCTTTGCCGCGCCGCTGCAACATGCCGAACGCGCGCTGGTGGTGGCTGCCAATGATTTCGACAGCATCTTCGCGATGAACCGGATCGTCGCGGCGATTGCGGCCAAGTCGAAGAATTACGACGTGCGGCTGGCCGGCGTGGTCGCCAACCGCAGCAAGGACACCGACGAGATTGACCGGTTCTGCGAAAAGGTCGGCATGCCCCGCTTGGCGCATTTCCGCGATGTCGATGCGATCCGCCGCTCGCGCCTGAAAAAGTGCACTATGTTCGAAATGGGCGACGATCCCGAAGTGATCGCG
>JAKFWB010000497.1 GCA_021732945.1 Porphyrobacter sp. | reverse complement strand
GTGGGGAGGCGGGGCGGGAGGTCTGCGGATCGCACCAGCGATCCCCAAATGGCGCGCCAGCGCCTAAGCGTCTTTGCGCGAAATCAATTTACCGGTTTTGTCTTTCTCGCGGCAGGTGCCTGCGTGGCAGCCCTTGGGGTGGCAGTTCTTGTCTTGCGCTGGTGCGCTGTCCCCCACAGGGATGGTGATTGTGCCACCGTTGCAGAGCATGGCGGTGATCGCCTCTCCTTGCGCGGGCAACGGGCCAACCATCACCGGGAGCAGAGCCGCCAAAGCGAATGGGAGGGCAGCGGCGCTCACACCTCGTCCTCCTCGTCGATCAGGATGCGGTTGGCAGCGCCGTCCATGTCGTCGTACTGCCCGTCCTTCATCGACCAGAAGAACGCAGCCAGCCCGAGCAGGCCCATGCCGAGCGCGATGGGGATGAGGATGGCCAGGCCGGTCATCGTCCTGCGCTCGCCTTGGCGCTTTGGGCAAGCCGCAACGAATTGGCGATCACCACCAGCGAACTGACCGACATGGCGATGGCGGCGATCAGCGGGGTAACGAGCCCGGTGAGCGCGAGCGGCACCGCCAGCAGGTTATAGGCAATCGAAAAGCCGAAGTTCTGCCGCACAATCCGCATCGTCGCCTTCGATACCCGGACAGCGAGGGCAACCGGCATCAGGGCCTCGCCGATGAACACCGCGTCGGCGGCCTGCTGGCTGGCATCGGATGCTGTGCCCGGCGCGATCGAAGCGTGGGCGGCGGCGAGAGCGGGGCCATCATTAAGTCCGTCGCCCACCATCAGCGGGCGGCGGCCCTGCATTTTCAGCGCTTCCAGCGCGGCAAGCTTGGCCTGCGGGCTGGCTTCGGCCTTGGCGAGCAGGCCGAGTTTATGCGCCACCTCTTCGACGGGCGCAGCGCGGTCGCCTGAAAGGATGCTCGCTTCTATCCCCTCGGCGCGGAGAGCCGAGATGGTCTTGGCGGCATCTGTGCGCAGTGGGTCGGTGAAGGTGATCGTCTGCATCGCATCGCCGATGCGCAGACGGGTGGCGAGCGCCCCAATATCTTTGGCGACATCGCCATCGGGCCGTTCGAGCGCGACCTTCACTCCCTGCCAGCGCCCGGTCAGCCCCGCGCCGCTGACTTCGCGGACATCTTCGATTGCTGCAGCCACCGCGCCTGCGCGCAGCAGTGCCGCCGCCAGACCGCGGCTGAGCGGATGGCGGCTGGCCTGCGCGAGACCGAGCGCGATGCTCCGTTGTTCGGCGTCCAGCGCGCGCACATCCGCGCGGGGTTCTCCCAGTGTCAGCGTGCCGGTCTTGTCGAACAGTGCGATGTCGCATTCGGCAAGGCGTTCCAATGCGCTTCCGTCCTTCACCAGCAAACCGCGCCGCAGCAGCGCGCCTGCCGCCACCACCTGCGCGGCGGGCACCGCAAGGCCCATCGCGCAGGGACAGGTGATGATCAGTACCGCAATCGCGATGGTCAGCGATTGGTGCCACCCCGCGCCTGCGATCATCCAGCCCGCGAATGCCAGCAGCGCGAGGCTGTGCACCACCGGAGCGTAGAGGTGACTGGCACGGTCGGCGATGCGCACGTAGTGGCTGCGTGATTGCCCCGCCTCGTCCATCAGCCGCGCAATCTCGGCCAGCGCGGTGTCTTCGGCCACATGGGTAAGGCGGATGCGCAGCGGCGCTGAAAGGTTGATCGCCCCGGCATGAACGACGCTGCCCGGCCCGACCGGTTCGGGCGCGCTTTCCCCAGTAAGCATCGCATTATCAAGTGCGCCCCTGCCCTCTATCACCTCGCCATCGGCAGCGAGCGCTTCCCCGGCGGCGACCAGCACCAGCATTCCGGGTTCGAGGTCTTTGGCGGCCACCCGCCGCATTGATCCATCAGGCGCGATTACGCCCGCGCTCCTGCCCATCCGGCCGAGCAGCGCGCCGATCCCTGCGCGCGTGCGTGTGCGCATCTCGGCATCGAGCGCGCGGCCCGCCAACAGGAAGAACAGCAGCATCACTGCACTGTCGAAGAAAGCGTGCTCGCCTCCGGTGATCGTCTCGCATAGCGAGAGACAGGTCGCGAGGATCACGCCGATCGAAATCGGCACGTCCATATTGGTGCGTCGGTGCGAAAGCGCCATCCACGCCGACGCAAAGAACGGACGGCCCGCATAGGCGATCACCGGCAACGCGATCAGCGCCGAAAGCCAATGGAACAACGCGCGCGTGGCCCCGTCCGCGCCCGACCAGACGCTGACCGACAGCAGCATGACGTTCATCATGCCGAAGCCCGCGACCCCGAGCGCGCGGTTCAGACGCTTGTGCTCACCATCCTCAACGCCCAGGGGGTTGTCGGCGGCTGGCTGCGCTTCGAATCCCAGCGCCTGCAGCGCCGCCGTTAGCGCGTCTTCGCCAAGCGCCGGATCATGCTGGATCGCCACACGCTTGGCCGAGAAGTTGGCGCGCGCAGCGATGATGCCGGGCACTTTGGGCAGTTCGCGCTCGATCTTGCCGATACATCCGGCGCAGCGCATTCCCGGAACCGCAAAGCGGGTGGAGGTGAGCGGGCGCGCCGCATCAGCAATGATGGCAAGGGGTGCGTTCACCGAAGTTCACCTTCCCCAGCCCAGTTCTGGCCCGGCGAGCGAACCGCTATGCGAAGCTTCCAGCGGCCAGGGGAAATCACCTTGTCCGAAAGCCAGCGGTTCGGGCCTTCGGGCGCGAAGGTCAGCCGGGCAAGCTCACGGTCGCCGAGCGGGCGTTCCGCCTCGGCAAGAATGGTAGCGTTTACAGGAACGCCGTGCGTTTCGAGCACCACCCGGCCACCCTTGCGGCGCGACGGCAGCACCTGCCAACCCAATGCGCGCGCGGCTTCGGCCTTATCCAGCCAGCCATTGTAATTCTGGCTGGCGACATAGGAATTGTCGACCACGGTGCCATGAAAGCTGCTTACCGCGAATGTCGCCATTACCAGATTGACCGCGATCACCACGCCGAACCCGGCGATGAAAACCATCGCCATGTGCTTGCCGGTGAACGCGCCTGTTTTGTTGGCCATCAATCGTCCTCCGGCATTTCAAAGGTGGTTTCGGCCACGTCCTGTTCGCCCTGTTCGTCGCGGCTGGTCAGGCGGAAGCTGAAATGTTCTCTGGCATCTCCACCTGTCCCCGGCGGCACCAACACATAGGCGCGCACAACCTTGGTTTTGTTGGCGGGCACCGCGATCACCTGTGCGGGCGCTGCGTTTTCGACGCTGACCGCATCGGTCCACATCACTGCACCTTTGGGCAAGCCTTGCAAGGCCACCTCCATATCGCGCGGACGGGCTTCCATATTGCGCAGCCGCAGCGTGTAGGCATTGCGCACCGATCCATCCTTCAACAGCATGAAAGGCGGGTTGCGTTCGGGCGAGACGGTCAGGTCCGTGTGCGTGCGGGTGCCGAGTGCGAATAGCAACCCTGCGCCAATCGCGCCCCAGACGCCGAAATAGATGAACACACGCGGGCGCAGCAGGGCTTTCCATGCAGGGGTGGCGGGAGCGCCCGCCGCTTCGGCCTCGCATTGTTCAAGCGTGGCATAATCAATCAATCCGCGCGGGCGGCCGACATCCTTCATCACCCGGTCGCAGGCATCGATGCACAGCCCGCAGGTAATGCAGCCGATCTGCTGGCCTTCTCGGATGTCGACCCCGGTGGGGCACACCGCCACGCACATGTTGCAATCGATGCAGTCGCCGTAAGCATCAGGGTCTTTTGCCGCCTTCTTGAGGCTGCCCCGCGCTTCGCCGCGCCAATCCTTGTAGGTGACGATCAGAGATTTTTCGTCCAGCATCGCGGTCTGGATGCGCGGCCACGGGCACATATAGACGCACACCTGTTCGCGCATGAACCCGCCAAGCCAGAAGGTCGTACCGGTCAGAATTGCGACCGTGGCATAAGCGACCGGATCTGCGGTGCCGGTCCAGAAATCGACCGTGAGCGTCGGCGCGTCGGCAAAATACATGATCCACGCGCCGCCGGTCCAGAAAGCGATGGCGAGATAGACCGCCCATTTGGCGCTACGGCGCGTGATTTTCGATGCTGTCCACGGGGCTTTGTCCAGCCGCGCGCGCGCGTTGCGATCGCCATCGAACAGGCGGTCGATATGCTGGAACAGATCGGTCCAAACGGTCTGCGGACAGGCATAGCCGCACCATGCCCGGCCTACCGCGCTGGTGACGATGAACAGGCCGATCCCCGCCATGATCAGCAGCCCTGCGACGAAATAGAATTCGTGCGGCCAAATCTCGATATCGAACATGTAGAACCGGCGATTGGCGAGATCGACCAGCACCGCCTGATCGGGCGCGTAAGGCCCGCGGTCCCAACGTATCCACGGGGTGATGTAGTAGATCGCCACCGTCACAATCATGATCAGCCACTTGAACCGCCGGAATGGGCCGTCGATGCGCTTGTTGTGGACCGTTTTGCTGGCCTCATACAGCGCGCCGCCGATCACGGTGTGATCGGACGGGACGGTGGTTTCGGAGCCGAGCGCACCGGCCCAGTCGCGGGGTTTGCCCGCTTGGGGATCAGTGCGCTCGCGCTCCTGCGGGTCAGCCATCATTCTCGGCCTTCTTGGTCTGGGCGACATCGCCCGTCGGTTCAGTGGCAGGTCGGGCAGGAGCCGCCTTCTGCCCGCCACCGCGCGAGTGGACATAGGCCGCCAGCATCTTGATCGTCACCGGATCGAGCCTGCCTTGCCATGCGGGCATGACACCGTGGCGAGGCGCGCGGATCTGCTTTGTCACTGCAGCCTGACTGCCGCCATATAGCCAGATCGCATCGTTAAGCGCCGGCGCGCCGACTTCGGGCATGCCAGCGCCCGCCGGGCCGTGGCAGGCGGCGCAGTTTTCAGCAAAGATGGTCGCGCCGGCGGCATTGCCTTTGGCCTTGCCGCTGAGCGAGAGGACATGGCCCGTCACCGCGCCAATCTGGCCGGTGTCGAGCACGCCTTCGAAGGCTGGCATGTAGCTGGCCCGCGTCGCATCGGCGCCTTCCCAGCGGATGCCATGGTTGAGCGTGAATTCAATATCCGCCAGCGTACCGCCCCAGATCCAGTCGTCATCATTGAGGTTGGGGTAGCCGAACTCCTGATACCCCGCCGCGCCAGCGCCGTGGCACTGCACGCAATTGACCTTGAACGCCGCCGCGCCGCCGGAAACGGCCGCCTGCATCAGTTCGGGGTTGGCGGGCAGGGCTTCGATATTGGTCGCAGCGATCTGTGCGAACACGCCCTGACGCGCCGCTTCGGCGGCGCTCATTTCCTTGGCGAGATCGCCCCGGCTCGACCAGCCGAGCGTGCCTGCGGTCGCCCGGTCGACCAGCGGCCAGGCGGGATAGAGCACGACATAGACCGCGCTAAACGCGATGCTGGCGTAAAAGGTCCACAGCCACCAGCGCGGCAGCGGGGTGTTGAGTTCCTCGATACCGTCCCATTCGTGGCCGACGGTTTCGGTACCGGTGGGTTGATCGATGCGCTTAGTCATTATCGTCTTCCCTGAAAATCGAGGTCTTGGCGGCTTTGACATGGGCTTTCCTGCCCGGCAGGAAATGCCACAGGCACAGCGCCAGATAGAGCGCGAAGATCACCGCCAACCCGTAGCTGTCGGCAAAATGGCGCAGGGCTTCGTACAGCGTCATCGGCCCTGCTCCTTGGTAAGCGCCTCTTGCGCAGCGGCGCTGTTCACATCGACCAGCGTGCCGAGCATCTGGAGATAAGCGACCAGCGCATCCATTTCGGTCACGCGTTCAGGATCGCCATCGTAATCGCGGATTTGCGCCTTGGGATACCGGGTCGTCAGATCGCCCGCGTCGGCATTGGGATCGGCTTGCGCGGCCAGATCTGTAGCGGCAAGGTCAATGTCCTTATCGGTGTAGGGCACACCCACCCGCCGCAACGCGGTGAGGTTCGCCGCCGGATCAGGCACGTTGACCAGCGTCTTGGCCAGAAAGCTGTAATTGGGCATGATGCTTTCCGGCACGACCGAACGCGGGGCTTTGAGATGCTGGACATGCCAGTCATCCGAATATTTCCCGCCGACCCGCGCCAGATCCGGCCCGGTGCGTTTCGATCCCCACTGGAACGGGTGATCGTACATGCTTTCCGCCGCCAGGCTGTAGTGACCATAGCGTTCGACCTCGTCGCGGAAGGGGCGGATCATCTGGCTGTGGCACAGGTAGCACCCTTCGCGCACATAGATGTCGCGCCCCGCCTGTTCGAGCGGAGTGTAAGGGCGCATCCCCACCACCTTCTCGATCGTGTTATCGATCCAGAACAGCGGCGCGATTTCGACGATCCCGCCAATGGCGACGACCACAAAGGTTGCTACGGCGAGCAGCGTGACGTTCTTTTCCAGCCGCTTGTGGCTCTCAAAAACATCGCTGTGTTGTGCATTCTTGCTCATGGTTTACGTTCCTTGGCGCGCGCCTATTCGGCGGGCTGGGCCTGCGGTTCTGGAAGGATGGGGCGGTCGGCGGCTTCATCATGCGCGGTGTCGCCCATCGGGGCTTCGGCGCGCTGGTAGCCAGCGATGGTCATCCAGATATTGTAGGCCATGATGATCGCACCGCTGAGGTACATCAGCCCGCCCACCATCCGCAGCACATACATCGGGTGCAGCGCCGACACGGTGTCGACAAAGCTGTTCACCAGATACCCGTCGGACCCGTATTCGCGCCACATCAGGCCTTGCGTGATCCCGGCCACCCACATGCTGGAGGCGTAGAAAACGATCCCCAGCGTTGCGAGCCAGAAGTGCCAGTTGATCATCCGCAGGCTGTAAAGCCGCGGTTTCTGCCACAGGCGCGGCACGAGGTAATAGACGCAGGCGAAGGTGATCATCCCGTTCCACCCCAGTGCGCCGGAATGGACGTGGCCGATGGTCCAGTCGGTATAGTGCGACAGGCTGTTGACCGCCTTGATCGACAGCATCGGCCCTTCGAAGGTGCTCATCCCGTAGAAGGCGAGTGCCAGCACCATCATGCGAATGATCGGATCGGTGCGCACCTTGTCCCATGCGCCGTTGAGCGTCATCAGCCCGTTTATCATTCCGCCCCAGCTGGGCATCCACAGCATCACGCTGAACACCATGCCCAATGTCTGCGCCCAATCGGGCAGCGCGGTGTAGTGGAGGTGATGCGGCCCGGCCCAGATGTATAGGAAGATCAGCGACCAGAAGTGGATAATCGACAGGCGGTAGGAATAGACCGGCCGCCCGGCCTGCTTGGGCACGAAGTAATACATCATCGCCAGGAACCCGGCAGTGAGGAAGAAGCCCACAGCGTTGTGGCCATACCACCACTGCGTCAGCGCATCCTGCACCCCAGCAAAGGCGCTGTAGCTTTTGGATCCCAAAAAGCTGACCGGGATGGCCAGATTGTTGACCACATGCAGCATCGCAATCGTGACGATGAACGCGAGGTAGAACCAGTTGGCGACATAGATATGCGGTTCATGCCGCCGCACAATCGTGCCGACATAGACCGCGAGATAGGCGAGCCACACTACCGTCAGCCACAGATCGACATACCATTCCGGCTCGGCATATTCCTTGGATTGCGTAATCCCGAGCAGGTATCCGGTGGCGGCCAGCACGATGAACAGCTGATACCCCCAGAACACAAACCGGGCCAGTTGCGGGAAAGCCAGCGTGGTGCGGCAGGTGCGCTGCACGACATAGAAACTCGTCGCGATCAGAGCATTGCCGCCGAACGCGAAGATCACCGCGCTCGTGTGCAACGGCCGCAGCCGTCCGAAATTGAAGTAGGGTTCAAGGTTCAGCCACGGAAACGCCAGCTGTCCGGCAATCACCACGCCCACCAGCAGCCCGGCCAAGCCCCAGAACATCGTCGCGATCACGCCCCAGCGGACCACATCGTAATCATAACGCGACGGGCCGGGGGGCATTTTGAAGATGCCCTGCACCTTAGCCAGCGGATCGTAGCTACGCATGCTGGCGATGATCACGATCACCGCCGCAAGCCCCACGATCCCCATATGGATGGCGAACCCGCTGTCCGGGGTTAGCGCAATTGCGATGATGGCCAAAAGCAGGACAATCGCCCAAGCTCCCAGCCTCCTGACGACTGATTCCATAATGATTTATCCCTTCGTTGGCCGCTTGTAACCGGCCTCCGATGCTGCGTTGTTGATCCAGATCAAATTTGGGCAGATTTTGATGCCGTTTCGGCACCGGCAGCCTGCCGACCGGCAATCCGCGCCAGCGCCGCCACATCGCACAGGCAAATTTTTGACCGGCCCTGTGTTGCAACCAGCCCGGCTTCGCGCAGTTCGGTCAGCTGGCGGCTGACTGTTTCGATTGTGAGACCCAAGCTATCGCCGATATCGCGGCGGCTCATCGGCAGGGAAAAGGTGCAGGCGCCTGCTGTGCAGTCCGCCAACCGTTCGGCCATTGAAACAAGAAAGTCGGCGATCCGCGCGCCTGCCGATTTGTGCCCCATCTGCATCATGCGGGTGCGGCTCCGGTGCAGGGCTTGCAATGACCGTGTCAACACTGCGCGCAGCACGACCGGATCGGCCTGAGCCGCGTCAAGAAAACGGTCCGCAGGGAAGATCACCAGATCGCATGGGCTCAGCGCGACCAGCCGGAAATCGCCCCAGGGTTCGCAGGCACTTTGTCGTGGCACCGAGACGAGGTCGCCCGCGAAGTGAAACGCCAACACCTGATGGATCGGTGAATCGGCATTCGACGGCGCAACCAGCTTGGCGCAGCCGCTGGCAATGGAGACCAGCCGGTCATGATGCGGATCGGGGGTGAGCTGTGCACCCTTGGCCAATTCCACCTTTTTGCCCAGCGCGCACAGCCGGGCAGCAGTCGGGCCGCCGCGTGTTCCTGCCGGCAATGCAGCGCGAAATGCGGCTATCCCGGTCTCGGTCGGAGGAGGGCTGAGAGACGCCATGATGATGCGGCAATGGCGCGCTTTTGCGCAATGGTCTTTGATCAGGATCAATGTTGGCAGGCAGGTGTAATCCTATCGGGCACTCACATGCAGCAACAATCCTGGGCCGCGCACGGCGGCCACTGCTGCCGACGAAGGATGGGACAATGAGGACTTTTGCAATGCTTGGCGGTGTCGCTCTGGCGCTGGCAGCAACCCCGGCGATGGCGCAGGACGGCGAAAGCGACCGCGCAGGCGATATTCAGATCAAGGTGCTGGCGACCGGGGTGTTTCCCGATGGTTCGATTGATCGGATCAACGTCAACCTGCCGGGTTTGCCCGCGACCACCGATACCGAAGCCAACGGCAATGTAACGCCGACAATCGCGATCGAATGGTTCGTGACCGACAACATCTCAATCGAAACCATCGCCGGGATCACACAGCATGATGTCGATGCCATTGCCGGGCTGCGAGCCGGAGCAGAACTGGTGTCGGATGCCAAGCTTATCCCGGCGACCGTGACGGCCAAATATCACTTCGATCTGGGCCCGAATCTGGGCGGCGTGAAGCCTTACATTGGCGCAGGCCCGGCCTATTTCCTGTGGGTCGGCGATGATCCGGGCGCGGCGACGCTGCCATTGGGCGTCACCGAAACCAACCTGTCGAACGAATTGGGATTGGCGCTGCAAGCCGGGTTCGATGTGCCGATTGGTGACACCGGGTTCGGCCTCAGCGTCGATGTGAAACGCTATTTCATCGACACCACTGCGCGCTGGTTTGTCGGCAACACACTGGCGATCGAGACCGAACACAGGCTTGATCCTTGGGTAATCAGCACAGGGATTGCCTACAGGTTCTGAGATCAGGCACAAGGGTGCCGAACCCCGCCGGCCGGCTTGGGCTGGCGGGGGTCGATACTGGGGCTACTTTGCGGGGGTTCTGCTGCCTCCAGACCCTCTCTAGACCCCTGCTAGACCCGATTTAGGCCGATGATCGATGGATGTTTCACGTGAAACACGCCTTGCATCACTTTGCCGTCATGCTCTGTTAGCGCTGCAGCCGCAGCCGCAGCTTGGTCACCGGCATAGTCGCCGCCCTCGCCCGTATCGGAGCCGCAATCAAGCGGCCCCAACCTGTCACCCAGCAGCTAATCACGAAGCGATCTTCGGTTTGTCGGCTTCTGGCAAAAACGGTCATTCGCCATTCCGTTTAGGAGCGATGGCTAAGTCCCAAACCCGGTCCTTTAGGCTGCATGATGTCGGGAATCACCGAACGGCGGCTTTTAGGACGGTCAAATCGAACTGGAATCACCGAGATGAGGGCTCAATGCTGTGATGCCTGCTAGCTCGTTTGGATGTCTGCTTTCGCCATTTAGCAGGCCAAAAGCAGACAGGCAGCTTCCCACCCACTTTCGGTCATCGACAGGCATCTCGGCCATCCCCGAAACCTGCCATTGAAAGAAGGTTTCCGCTCTACCTCGTCGCCCCGTGCTTGACACGGGGCTTGGCTGACTTTGGCGCGGGCACAAGCGAAGAAAAGCCTAGCCCCGGATCAAGTCCGGGGCGACGATTGAGAGGACAGCAGGATTCCACCCGCTCGTTCAAACCGTTCCCCGAAAGCGATCATCCGATAGGATACTGGGGCGAGGCTCCAGCGAATTGATCACGATCAAGGACAGCGCCATTAAACAGGCGCATGGAAGTAGTATGAACCAATCCCTCATCGTCCTTGCCCCGTTCGCCTTGCTGGCGGTGACGGCCTGTCAGACAGCCAATCCCGATGGTCCGCCGATGGTGGGCATAGCCACCTCTCCCTCGGCCGATACCCGTGCGCCCGCCTTCATCGAGGCAGCATGCGGCGGGTGTCATGCCGTAGAACCGCCGTTTCTCTCGCCTAACCCGGCCTCGCCCAGCTTTGCCGCGATTGCCAACCGGCCGGGGCTGTCGGAAAAGTCGCTCGGCGATTGGCTGGAGGGGGCGCATAATTATCCCGAGCAGATGGATTTCACCCTCACCCGCCCGCAGATTGATCAGATCGTTGGCTATATGGTGACGCTGCGCCACGCCGGATATGTGCCGGACGAGTGACCTTTCCTACAGGGATGGCGGG
>JAKFWB010000076.1 GCA_021732945.1 Porphyrobacter sp. | reverse complement strand
TAGGAAAGACGGAAGGCATAGTCATCATCACCGCGAACCTTGTTCACTTGTAAATTGACCGCACGGTATAGCGATTTTCCTTCGGTTTCGGAAACTGTGATCTGGCGAGCGCCGCCTGCAACCAGCCCGACAGGCCGGGTCGCGTCCGCCGCCGCTTGTGATCGAACCAGCCCCAGCTGTTGTGCCAGAACCAGCCGAGCCGCATTGTCCGGCAGACCGCGGAGTGTGGCAATATTGGCAGCCGTCAAGTTAGCGGCATTTGGAACAAATGAAGTCGGTGAATTGAGATCACGCAGTCGAACGAGATTGCGCGTGCGGCTGTAGATCAGATCAATACTGGCCGTAATCGTATCGCTAACCTGATATTGGTAACCGCCACTGAGCTGCAGACTATATGGGCTATCATAGCCGAGCGGATTCAAGGTGCGCGCCTCATTGATGATGGCGGTATTGCGCAGAGCCTGTACGGCTGACGCTGGCGGGCAGGCACTCACCGTCGCACAGGCAGGAGACACCGTCAGGTTGCCATCAAACGTGACCCTGGCAAGATCGGTGTCTGCCGGAATAATGCCCTGCGTGGCGAGTTGGCGAAGCTGGCCAACGAAGGCAGGCGACGTCGTATTGCGCTGCAGCGCGTCTGAAATCACGGCATAGATTATCTTGCTGTAAAACAGGCCGGCACCAAAACGGATTGATGAACGTGAATCCGGACGGAAATTCAACGCAAGGCGCGGCGCGAAATTATCATAGTCGCCGCCTTTTCCGCCCTTGCCCGTCAGCGAGTCGTAATCCCAACGAAGGCCGGCAGTAGCGGTGAGCTTCGATGTCACCTGCCACTCGTCCTCAAGATAGAAAGCCAGCAGGTTCTGACTGGTGCCAAAGGACTGGGGCCGCAGTTCGACGGAAAAATTGTTCACGACCGGATTCAGCGAAAGCACATCTTGCGCGCTCAGGTTGAGGCCGAGATTGCGTCCACGCAACGTCGCAAGCTGGGCAGGCGTAAGCGTAACCGTAAAGTTGCCGTCGGGATTCCCACCACCCAACAGATCGAAATTGGAACGGATGTAGTCAACGCCAATCTTTACACGGTGGTTGCCGAACCTGCGCTGGAGCCGCTGAACAGTTTGGAACGTATTTTCAATATCATTGAAAACAAAACCCGGATGACCAACCGTGCCAACGCCTAGGCCTGTTTGGTCCTGAATCGAAACCTGCGGCCCTGCAGGTACATTTGTGCGTGCATATTGGAATCGGAAACGACTATATTGCAAGCTTCCGTCATACGTCCAATCTTCACCGGCATAATTCAACGACCCGACGATAATCGTCGATGGTCTGAATTCATCAGAGCCTGCCGACGGAAATGTGTTGTTGCCGCCGCCAAGGCCGCCGCCAGGGCGTTCGATCGTGACCCGCCCGAAATTTCCCCGCAATGTCGCGGTAAGTTCATCGTTGAAACGGTGGTCCAGGCGCAACGAACCCAGCAAGAACTCGTTGTTGCCAGTCACATTCTGCGTCACCCCGAGTTGGGGTGCATCAACGAGCTGGTTGTTTTTATCACGCGTATATTCGAAGCTTGCATAGAAGAAGGTTTTGTCTTTCACGATTGGCCCGCCAACGGCAAAACCACCCTGATAGCGCTCAAAGCTCTCCCCTACCGGATTGCCGGTCAAATCGCGGCGCGGGAACGCTGAACGCGCGTCAAGCGGTCGTCCAGGCCTGATCAATGTGTAGACTTCACCGGTAAGATCGTTCGTCCCGGAAGGCGACGTGTAGTTGATAATGCCGTTGGCAGTCCGCCCGAATTCGACCGAATAACTGTTGGCGAGCACCGTGACTTCTTTGGTGAATCCGAGTGGTACGGGAAATTTTGGACCGCCAAGAAAATTCTCGTTGTTATCGAGTCCGTCGATCAGATAATTGGTTTCCAGGCCGTTTGCGCCGTTGATCGAAACGACGGGGGCTTCAGGGAAGAAGCCGGTCGACGCGACCACGTTGGGCAAGCGGATGAGCGCCTGAATAACGTCTCGGCCTTCGATCGGCAGTGCCGTCAGTGCTTCCCGGGGTAGCGACGAGGAGACTTCTGCGTTCACGGTGTTGATGCCTGTAACCGCGCGTGTGCCGGTGACAACAATGTCACTGGCCGCTTTTGCACCAACCCGGATTGTGACCGAACCTGTGAAGTTGGAGCGCAGCGAGACCGGACCTGCCGATGCGGCGTCATATCCTTCGGCTGCGGCAACCGAAACATTGTAAAGCCCGCTTGTGGCAAGCGCCTCAAGCCGAACCCTGCCGAAATCATCACTCCGCACAACACGCTTCAGGCCGATATCCGCATTTTCAATCGTTACCTCGGCATTGGCGACGGGCGCCCCGGTTTCATTGTTGACGACGTTGATTTGCAAGCCCGCCTGCTGCGCATATGCCGGAGCGGTAACGGATATAGCTGCCACGGCCGCAAGTATGTTGATCGCATTGCAGTAACGATTGTAAGACATTCGAATTTCCTTCCAAAACGCCGAGCGATTCGGGCAACCTCCTCAGGCGAATCCACTTCTAAGCTGTTTATAATTATGATCAAATAGAAATTTTATAAAGTATACTATTTTTAAGTTGCCAGGAAATTCTGAGATTCCCTTTTTTAATAAAACGTGCTTGAACTTCGATAGCAAAAGGTTTTCATTTATTAAGCTATCAAAGCGTAATTACATGATCAGACTTGTCTTGCCGATCATGCGTAACAAGCAATGCCGGAATATTTCGCCGCTTTATTGTAGAAAAAGCAAAATTGCGGACACGTTCACGCAACGTCGCGTCAAGCCGCGAAAAGGGTTCGTCAAGTAACATGGCGCGAGGCTCGGCTAGCAGCGCGCGCATCAGCGCGACACGCGCCTTTTGCCCCCCGGAAAGTGTGGCTGGGTTGCGTGCCGCAAAGCCATCGAGATCCGCTTCGACAAGTGCATCATTCACGCGCGTCTGGCGTTCACTTCGGGTTACTCCCGGCGGCACTGCAAAGGCCAGATTCTCGCCAACCGACATGTGCGCGAACAACACATCATCCTGAAACATCACCCCAATCCGCCTTCGTTCGATTGGCAGGGGCCCCATATCCTGCCCGTCGAGCGTCACCGAACCGCGCACATCGAATTCTGTGTCGAGCGAGCCGCAGATATAGGCAATCAAGCTTGATTTACCCGAACCGCTTTCGCCCATCAGCGTCACAATCTCGCCCGGTGCTATGCAGAGGCAAAGTCCGTCAAACAGGGTGCGTCCGCCAATCGCAAGGCGCACATCATTCAGAATCAGCCCCGCGCTTGTCATTGGTTCGCCCGCCCCAATCGATTCGGTGCGAGGCTGACCAGCGCCAGCGCCATGAATGGCAGCGCGGTCAGCGTGAAGGCGATCACCCCGGCCAAGCGCCGGTCAGCCCCGGAGGCCAGTGCAACCGCTTCGGTGGTCAGCGTGTCAATCTGGCCAGCGCCTGCAAATAGAGTGGGCAGATATTGACCGACGCTGACGGCAAAACCTATCGCCATGGCGGTCGCTATAGGCCGCGCGAGGAGCGGGATTTTAATCCGCACCAATGTCCGCAACCGGCTGGCACCAAGTGACCGCGCGGCAATCGCGATACGCGGATCGAGCGCGCGATATGGATCGCTCAACACAAGGAAAACATAAGGCAGCACAAACAGCAAATGCGTGAGCGTGACGGCCACCATCGTGCCGTCAAGCCAAAGCCGGTTCCACAAAAGCTGGACGCCGAACAGAAAGCTGATCTGCGGGACCAGCAGCGGCACATATAGTATGACAAGCCAACGTGATTTTGGCTGGCCGATCCCTGCCTCCAGGCAGAATATAGCAAGCGCCGTTGCAATCGCACTCGCTGCAATTGCGATGATCGCGGTTCGCCAGACAAGCAGAACAAGCGTATCGCCAGACCTGACCCACATTGCTGCTGACCACCGCTGCGGCAGGGCGCCTGGCCAGGACCAGGTTCCGGCAAAAGACCAGATGAGAAGCATCAAAATCGCGCCGACACTTGCAACGAGAGCAAGGCTGATGCCGATCCTGCCCACGCCGCCAGCGATCCGCTCTGCCCATCCTCGCCTGATGCCGTTCGTCAACGGGCCCCGCACGGCAAGGTTCACAACCATCTCTCCAAAACGCCAAAGCAGGACGGCACCGATCACGAGCAAGAGCTGAAAGATTGCAGCCACCGATGCCATCAATTGCCGCCCGGAATCAAGTTCGCGAAACCAGTCAAGCGTCATCGGTGCTAGGGGCGGCGGCGCTGCCGGGCCAAGTACTATGGCCATATCGACGATCGACAGGGCGCTGGCCAGCATGGCATAGATTGGCAGGCGTACCTGCGCATGGACTTGTGGCGCGATCACGATGAGCCAAGCGCGCGCAGGAGCATAACCCATGCTTCTTGCCGAACGCAGCAGTGATCCAGCGTTAATCTGCCCAAGCGCGCCGACGATCATCAGAACCAGAAAAAGCGACTCTTTAAGAGCTAGCGAAAGCATAAGGGCAATTGCATCGGGATCGCGAACAATCAGCAGATCGGGTGGTTGATCCCAACCCGTCGCCCAGGGCGAAATCAGCCTTGCGATCCAGCCGCTCGGAGCGATCAAAAACGCCAGCCCCACGGCAAAACTGGCATGCGGAAAGGCAAGTGCCGGTGCCAGCAAAGAACGCACAATGCCAAACGCGCGCGTGCCAAAAAGAATCGCAACACTGCAAAAACCGATGATGACAGCGATGAGCGTTGCGCCAAATCCGACCGTCAATGTGAGTCGCAGCGATTTTGTCAGTGCCGGATCGTTGAAAAAGTCGTGCCACGGATCGAATGATAGTTCAAAGCTTCCCAGCGCGGGTTGCAGCCCGAAGGCTGGCAGCAATGTTCCGAACAGACCAAGAAAGATAGGCCCGATAAAAACCGCGAGTGTCAGCGGCAGCGCCCAGCCAAATGGGTTTCGAGCAAAAGCCGCCTTTACTGGCCTCACGTTGCGTAGCGCGCGCGCCAGGCGTCTCCCAACGCCAGCATCCAGCTTGGATGCGGTTCGGCAAGCGCACGCGCAAGCGACTTTTCGTCTGGCAGAGCCGAACCTTTTGGCAGCGCCTCAAAGAGTTGTCTTTGTGCTGGCGTGATTGCCGCAAGGTTCAATACTGTTGCATCGCCCCACACCCTGGGATCAGCCTTGCGAGCCTGTGCTTCTGGCGAAAGCAGAAAATTGGCAACAACCATTGCGCCTGCTTTGGCCGATGAATTGAACGGGATGGCCTGGAAATGGGTGTTCTGAATTGTTCCACCGTCGAGAATATATGCGCGCGTTGTCGGCGGCAACAAGCCCGCATTGACTGCATTCAACGCTTCTGCAGGGTTGAACGCAAATGCGATGTCAATTTCCTGATCTTCAAGCAATTGCCGCAGACTGGGATAGTCGGGCGGGTAACTTTTTCCGCCCCGCCAGGCAACGGGATGAAGCTGGTTGAGAAAGGCCCAAAGCGGGGCGGTTTGGCCATCGAACCCGGCTTTATCGACGGGCTTGTAAAACGGAGTGCGATCCACCGATAGCTCAAGCAAAGCCTGTTTAAGAAATGTCACGCCGGTGAAATCTGGCGGTGCTGGATAGGCAAATCTACCCGGATTGTTTTTCGCCCAGGCCAGCATTGCCGGAATAGTCCGGGGCGGGCTGGCAAGCTTTGCAGCGTCATGAAAAAACGCCAGCTGCGCCATGCCCCAAGGCGACTCATAGCCCTCAGTAGGCAGCGTAAAATCGGTGATCGTTGATGGCTTGCCCTTCACATCAACCAGTTCCCAGTTGGGCAAGCGTTCGGCAAACGGCCCCCACAACAGCCCCAGCTCTTTGGCCGCCGAGAAGTTTTCGCCATTGAGCCAGATGAGATCGTTGCGCCCGCCACTCGTGCGCCCGCCCGACTTGTCTGCAAGCAACGTCTGGATGAACGCGGTGGTATCGCTTGTTTTGACATGGCTGAGATCAATGCCGTACCGCGCCTTCACCGTTTCCGACGCCCATTTGATATAGTCGTTGATTTTGGGATCGCCGGCCCAAGCTTGCCAGTTAACCGTCTGGCCGCGTGCCATTTTTTCAATATCACGCCAGGGGGTGGCTGCGCCTATGCGCTCCTCGGCAGGTTTGGCGCAGGCAGAAAGCATCACAGGCGCAACCAACAGGCCAAGGCCCAGTTCGCGGCGCGTAAGGCCGAACGGCGCATTTGTCATGATTTCACTCTGGCGGCTGGTTGGCGTCGATACGCTGTTATGCGGCCAGCCCAATCCGCCAGTCAATCTCAACCCTGCCCTGGGGACGCACATCGCACAGCCAGTTCACCAGATTATCAACGTAATTGTCGAGATGGCGAATCTGCTGGACGCCATGTTCAACCAGGGGATCAAGCGTTGTGACAAGCAACTTCCCACCATATTCGCTGGTTTCCCAAGTTACGATTTCGCCAGCGCCATTGCGTTGAATAACTTGCGCGCTCACGGGAACTGCAGTGTAGATGCCGTGCGTGTGCCAGCATGCGTGACGTGGAATAAGCCCGCTATAAACCGGATGGCTATAATCGGTTTGCGCAGCGGGCGGGTTGCCTGGATCAGTCACCCACCAATAGTTATTGACGGGGCGATCCTCCCAGGTCGCGTCAAGCCACGTCGAATCGCCTTCGACAAACACTTTCCCGCCACGCGCCAGAACCGAAAAAACGTCGTCTTTCAGGGCCTTCATTGCAGTTTGATGCGATTGGAACGGCACAACAATCGCCTGATAACCGTCCAGATCACCAGCTTTGATGTCGTGGACATAAAGCAAGTCTAAGATTTCACGATATTTAGGCGCGTTTGCCACAGCATAATGTGACCACACTCCGTTGTAGATCATTGCAATGCAGGCCATCAGCCATCCCTTCTATTGAACACGCGCAAGTTTCAAAAAGTTGTCGTAAAGCCGGTTGATGGCAATTCCGCTAGGACTGGTATCATCACCGGCCCACGGGCCAATCGGGCCGCTGGCCGTAAGCGCAATGGTGCCGCCGGTGGTGACCTTATCAACAACAATAATCGGGCGACCCCAGCTATCTTCCAGAATAACATCGGCGCCCGGCGCTGCATTTATGTAACCGCATGCCCACCAGCCACTGATCCCGTGGCGATAAGTCAGGGCGTCAATGTCAACGCCATTCATCACACCAAACCGGTCGCTGACAAGCCGATAGCGGACATCGATGGTGCGGTGGTCATTAGACATCACCCATTCATTGCCAGGCACCCAAGGTGTAACCCACCCGTCGCAGCAGATGAGCGTACCCCCGCGATCAAGAAATGTCCGGATTGGCACACTGACGCGGCCGAGCGCGACATTATCCGAACCATTGGGAACGAGCAGAATATCGACGCTGCTGAGATCAAGCGTAAAATGCGCACCAATTTCAGCGGCGCAAAAATCAACGTCTGGCCCGCCAAGATAGCCATTTTCGCCGCCAATCCCGTTTGACACCACAGTGCCTCGCAGCAGCGGGCTATTGATCGACGTCGTGGTCATATCAACGCTTATGGATTGATATGGGTGCAGGATCAATAATCTCTCCAAGATTTGCTGCCTTGAATCCGCTGTAGCAGTTCGGCGCGGTTTATTCGCTTGGGCGGGATCGAAAATGCTTTCTGACTTCCCGTCAGTTCGTATATGGCCGAGGCTTTGTTTGGATCCAGCGAGTATGTGGTCCATTGCCCGCTACGGGGCCGTGATGTTCTCTATGATTGGATGGCAGATTTCTGGAACCTGCCAGAATGTTGGAAACGGCAACAATGGTGAGCCAAAGCGGGCCGGGCTTCTTTAAACAACAGCCAGGTTTCCGCGCTCACACCTTCAATAGCGCACTCTCTGCACCGACCGCAATTGCCGCCATCCAAAGGAAGCTCGGTCTAAGTCCGCTTTCAGGTAACCAGCCGCGATGCCTCGACGACCGTGATTAGGGCACCTTTCCGACTGTCCGCTTCGAAGTTCCCCATCGACAGGTTATGGCAGGACCGGACATTCAAGACGGCAGACAGCAGCGACCGAAATGGGGTCGACTGCTGCCGGTTGTCCTGAAGGGGGTGAAGTGGGACATTTCAGACATTTCTGGCAGAGCCTCTAAACGTCACTTTGCGCCAGGAGCTGACATTCGTGTGGGTCGTGAAGATGCGTCGTTGAACGGCAGAGATTGGGCCGTACCGGACTGGCGGCTTGCGAGAGAGGGAACCGCAAAGTGGGACATATTCGCTACGGCAAGCTAAATGACTCTCTGTGATCGAAGATAGTTCCTTTTTGCAAGCTAGGCTTTACAATAAAAGCCACAATCATTAAGGGTGCGTTTGGCTGCATACTGCTCATTCATTGATCATCGATCGTCTTGAATATGTGCCAGTAGCCCGGAGACTGGGACGGGTAGATAGGCAAGATGTCTATTAGCGTTAAATTGAAAGCCACTTGGGATGGTCTTCGTGCGACTTTGTCCGAGCTGTACCCAGTACTAAAACAGCCGATCACTGTACTAATTTGTCTGTTGATCGTTTTGGGCATTGGAGGAGTGGCGTTTAAAGTTGTGGACAAGGCGTCGGACAAGATCGCCGCTGGCGTCAGCGATGCGATTTTGCCGGGCACAGCACCTTCCGCGCCGCCAAGCCGTCTCGCCATCATTTCCATGCACCTTCTTAACGATCGTTCGGCTTTGTTGCCTCCCGAAGGCCCTCCAGCAAGCATAGATCGCGTTAGCAAATTTGGGGACGGTAGCGGATTTAAGGGTTGCATTACGAGCAGTCCCGACCAGGCCATACCGTTCCTTGCCCGCGCTGTTCGGGAGCTTTCGGATTTCAAAATCAACACAGCGGTTGCCGCCGTGCTGCGCGTGAAGCGGTCGGGAAACGTCTATGGCGAGCGAGAGGAAACGAGGCACGAGAATGGCGCTCTAGACGCCGAGATCGATCTTGGAAGAGCCATGGCCAGGATGGACCTGCCATTTAGCGATGAGTTTTTTGATAAGCTTGTCGCTGAGGTGTCAACGAGTAGTCCGAGCTACACCCTGGTTACGGGAGCAAGCGAAGCACCTGTTATTGAGTTCGTACTTCAAAATGAAGGCCAGCAATCTGTCCTACTCACCGACATTGGCGTGAAAATTCTCGCGACTAGCGATCCTCCACAGCTTGAAGAGGGTTCTTCCTCGCAGTTAGATGGTGCTCACATCCTTCCTGTCGTCGCCGAGGTAAACATTATTGAGAAGGGGTCGTCGCGTGGAAGCATCTTTAAATTGGACGATCCAATCGTTATTCCCGCGAGAGGGTTTGCAAGGCTTAAAGTGACGTTGCAATTTAATCAGATTGACGGAGTGGGCGTCGGCGGATGGTCAGCCCAGCTGAAGTTTTTAGGCGGCAGCACAGAACTGGGCTTAATCAACGAGATTTGTTACATTGAGCGGCTTACCCTCTTTTAGCGAGAGCGCAGAATAAGCCGTGAACCGCGCCGGGGGTTGCCGGAGGCGCTCTCAATAGGTTATCAACAGTAAGCTTTGGTATCAGTTCCTGAGTTCAACTCAAGCAAGCTTATTGGAACGTCTGGAATTGCCCGAAGCCGTCATTTGCAGGCGGGGCGGCGAACGACTTGAACTGGGTCGATTCTGTTGAAAAACTCGCACTTGCAATCGCGCTAGAGTATTGATTCTATCTCTTCGCGAGCAAGCGGAGACGGCCGATGATGGGCGAACGGACGGTGGCGCAGGAAGCGCTGTTTTACAGCTTCAACCTGGAGCGGCATGTTCCACAGGATCATCTGCTCCGCTCGATTGACAGGTTCGTTGACCTATCGGGCATTCGCGAACATCTGCGGCCCTTCTACAGCGCGACCGGTCGGCCCTCGGTTGATCCCGAGCTGATGATCCGGATGCTGATCATCGGCTATTGCATGGGCATCCGTTCCGAGCGGCGGCTGTGCGAGGAGGTGCATGTCAACCTCGCCTATCGCTGGTTCTGCCGCCTTGGGCTGGAAGGCGATGTGCCCGACCACTCGACCTTCTCCAAGAACCGGCATGGGCGCTTCCGCGACAGCGATGTGCTGCGCCAGCTGTTCGAGACAACCGTGGCGCGCTGCATTGCCGAGGGGCTGGTTGGCGGCGAAGGGTTCGCGGTCGATGGCAGCCTCGTTCGCGCCGATGTGAACCGCCAGCACGCTGTCGATAGCGCCGACGCCTTGCCTGACGCAGCCAGCAGCCATGCCGTTCGCGAGTATCTGGCCGTGCTCGACGATGCTGCTTTTGGCGGGGCGACCCCGGTGCCGCCCAGGCAGTTGGCGGTGGCCGATCCGGCGGCGCGCTGGACAGCTGCAAGCCGCGAGCGTGCCTTCTTCGCCTATGCCACCAACTACCTGATCGATCTCCAGCACGCGGTGATCGTCGATGTCGAGGCCACCACCGCCATCCGCCAGGCCGAGGTTACCGCGCAGCGCCGCATGATCGATCGGACGCACGAGCGCTTCGGTCTGTGGCCCGAGCGGCTCGCGGGCGATGCGGGATATGGCGATGCAAAGAACCTGTCCTGGCTGGTCGAGGAGCGCGGTATCGAGCCGCACATCCCTGTGGTCGATCATTCCGTCCGCCGCAACGACACCTTCGAGCGTTCGGCCTTCGCCTTCGATCACGAGGATGACAGCTATATCTGCCCCGCCGGCAAGCGGCTGCGCCAGAGGCAGAAGGTCTACCGCGAGGAACGGCCGTTCGTCGATGAGAACGGCATGCTGCGCTACCGCGCCAGCAAGCTCGACTGTGACGCCTGCGCTCTCAAGCCACGCTGCTGTCCGGCACAACCGGCGCGCAAGATCCTGCGTTAAGTCCACGAGGGCGCCCGTGATCTGGCGCGCGACATCGCCACGACCGACGCCTATCTCGTCTCGCGCCGCCAGCGAAAGAAGGTGGAAATGCTGTTCGCGCACCTCAAGCGCATCCTCAGGATGGATCGCCTGCGCCTGCGAGGTCCAAACGGCGCAAGAGACGAGTTCCTCCTCGCCGCCACCGCCCAAAACCTCCGCAAGATGGCCAAGCTGA
>JAKFWB010000560.1 GCA_021732945.1 Porphyrobacter sp. | reverse complement strand
TCGACAGGCTCAGCATGAGCGGGAATTGAGCGCTCATTAACCTTTCGATCCGGCCGCGTGCTCCAGCACAAAGTCGCGGGTGGTGGCATAGTCGCCCGCCAGCTCGATAAAGCTTTCCTCGCGCCCTAACAGGTCGCCGACCCGCGCAGGCAGCGACGGGCGCACGCCGATGGCGCGCTCGACCGCGTCAGGGAACTTCGCGGGGTGCGCGGTCGCGAGGGTGACGAGCGGCACGCCCGCCGCCGCCACGCCCGAAGCCGCCACGGCTTGCGCGCAATGCAGGCCGACACCGGTGTGCGGATCGATCACTTGGCCTGCTGCGCGGTAAGCCCATTGCAAGGCGCGCGCGTTTTCGGTCTGATCGGCGCGGGCGCTGGTGAACAGCGCGGCGGCGCTTTGGGCCTGGGCGTTGGTGAGCTGCATTGCCTTGGACGCTTCGAAGGCGCGCATCTGCTCCGCCATCGCGGTGCCATCGCGCCCGCCTGCGTCAAACAGCAGGCGTTCAAAATTGGAGCTGACCTGAATGTCCATCGACGGGGTGATCGTCTGGGTCACACCGCTGGCCGAATAATCGCCCGAGGACAGCGCCCGGTGGAGGATGTCGTTGATGTTGGTGGCGACGATCAGGCGCTCGATCGGCAGGCCCATCTTCGCCGCGACATAGCCCGCGAACACATCGCCGAAATTGCCGGTGGGCACCGAGTAAGCCACTGACCGGTCCGGCGCGCCCAGTTGCAGCGCGCTGGCGAAGTAATAGACCACCTGCGCCATCAGCCGCGCCCAGTTGATCGAATTGACCGCGCCAAGGTTCAGCGTCGTCGTGACATCCCCATCATTGAACATCCGCTTCACATGCGCCTGCGCGTCATCGAAGCTGCCTTCGATTGCAAGGTTATGGACATTGGGGCTCAGCACCGTGGTCATCTGGCGGCGCTGGACGTCGCTCACCCGGCCCCTGGGGTGGAGCATGAAAATCTCGACCCGATCGAGCCCGGCCACCGCTTGGATCGCGGCCGAGCCGGTGTCACCGCTGGTCGCGCCGACGATGGTGAGCCGCTCGCCGCGCCGGTCGAGGAAGGTCTCGAACAACCGTCCGAGCAATTGCAGCGCGACGTCTTTGAAGGCGAGCGTTGGGCCGTGGAACAGTTCGAGCAGCCAGTGCTGGCTATCGAGCTGCACCAGCGGGGTGACCGCCGCGTGACCGAAATCGCCATAGACCGTGTGGCACAGCGCGAGGAGTTCATCCTCGGTCAGGCTGCCCGCAACAAAGGGCGCCATGATCCGCGCGGCGAGATCGGGGTAGGCCAGCCCGCGCATCTCGCGGATTTGCGCAGCGGTGAAGCGCGGCCATTCGGCAGGCAGATAAAGACCGCCATCGCTGGCTAGCCCTGCGAGCGTGACCCCTTCGAAATCGAGCGCCGGAGCGCTGCCGCGTGTCGAGACGTATTGCATGGCGGATGCGCCTAGCGTTGGCGGCGGCGCAATGCCAGCACGTAGATGACCAGCGCGGTCAGCGCGAAGAAGAACCACTGCCCCGCGTAGGCGAGATGGTTGTTGGGCAGGTCGGCGGGATCTGGGGCGGCGAGCGGCTCAAGTCCGGCTTGCGGGTTTTCCGCGACAAGGCGTATGTAGCGACCGTAGTTGGCAATCCTACCCGTCACAACTCCTCCGCTCCATTGCGGGGAATCAGGAGTGCGCGACCAGCCGATCGTTAGGTCCGCCACGCCTTTGCCAGCATGACTGCACCTTGCGATATGCACCCAGCCCGAGCGTCCATTGGCGGACGTGCCAGAAATCGGATCGATACCGCGCACCACTTTGCAGTCGATGGTCGCGCGCCGGAAAAGCGCGCTCTCGTATTGGGGAGGCGCGGGCCAAGGCACCTCAGCACGATCCTGCAAGGCCACTTCGTAGCGCGCAATCAGCGCCTCTTTCTCAGCCTTGCGCCCCAGCTGCCAGATGCCCAGAGCGATCATCGTCGCCACCGCCGCCAGCACGATGATCGTCGCAAATATCGGAATGCGGCGGGTCATGGCTGCTGGCTTTCCTCGTATTGGTGATAGACCCACATGGTCTTGTAGAACCTCAGGCCGAAAATCACCGCGCCCACCGTCATATGCCCCCAGAACAGGAGAGATGCCCACAGCGGCGGCCGCAGCCATTCGTCCACGGCCAGTGCGGCGAGGATCAGCACTAGCGCAAGCAGCATCGTCACCACGCCGACAAACCGCCCGCCGCGCTCAAGGCTGAGGATGTTCAGCCCGCAGTTCGCGCATTCATGCGCCAATTCGGCAGGCGCGGCGAATAGCGTCCTGGCTCCGCAGCGGGGGCAAAGGCCCGCGAACGCCGCCCTTATGATTGACGGATGAGTGCGTGCCATTTCCCACCCCCGACCCCTCCCGCAAGCGGGAGGGGAGCGAGACTTGCCGAGACCCTAACCCGCTTTGGGGCGAGGTTAGTCGCAGCGGGGTGGGCAACTCGCATCAATGGTATTCAGCGCCCCAGCCGCCCCACACGTAGATGGCGACGAACAGGAACAGCCACACCACGTCGACAAAGTGCCAGTACCACGCCGCCGCTTCGAAGCCGAAATGCTGGCGCGGGGTGAAGTGGCCGATATAGGCGCGGTACAGGCAGACGCTGAGGAAGATCGTTCCGATCAACACGTGGAAACCGTGAAACCCGGTCGCCATGTAGAACGCGCTCGAATAGGTGTTGCCGCCAAAGCCAAACGGCGCAAACGCATATTCGTAGGCCTGAATGCTGCTGAACAGCACGCCCAGCGCAACCGTCGCCCACAGACCCTGCTTCAGCCCGGTGCGGTCACCATGGATCAACGCATGGTGCGCCCAGGTCACCGTGGTGCCAGAACACAGCAGGATCAGCGTGTTGAGCAGCGGCAGCGCGAACGGATCAAGCACCGCCATACCTTCGGGAACAAAGCTCACCAGCGCGCCTTCGGTGCCGAACAGACTGATCGTCTTGCCGGTCTCGTGATCGAATTGCAGCGCGGTCGGGAACAGCGAGAAATCGAAAAACGCCCAGAACCAGCCGACGAAGAACATCACTTCAGACGCGATGAATAGGATCATGCCGTAACGCATGTGCAACTGGACCACCGGGGTATGATCGCCGCGCTGCGCTTCGATCACGATGTTGCGGAACCACATGAAGAACGTCGCAAGCAGGCCCGCAAGACCCGCCCATATCACGAAGCTGGCGGCCGTGCCGAACAGATCGGGGTGGAAGCTCAACACCATTCCGCTGGTGAAGGTGAGCGCCGAAATCGAGCCGATCAGCGGCCAGATATCGGGTTCAAGGATGTGGTAATCGTGGTTTGCCTTGCCAGCCATGGTTCTGTCCCGTCCCTGGGTTGCCTAAGTTTCAGTTGGCGCGCGCCGGTGCCGGTTTTACCGGGTCGGCCGCGCGGTGAAAAGTGTAGCTGAGCGTGATTTGCTCGACGCCCCGCATGTTCGGATCATCCAGCATCGCCGGATCGACATAATACAGCACCGGCATGGTCACTTCCTGACCGGGCTGCAACGTCTGCTGCGTGAAGCAGAAGCACTGGATCTTGTTGAAATACTTGCCCGCCTTTTCCGGCGTGACATTGTATGTCGCCATCCCGGTGATCGGCCGCGAGGTGCCATTGCGCGCCACAAAGGTTGCGATATCGCGTTCGCCGATGGTGATCGTGTCGGTCGCCTGACTTGGGCGGAAGGTCCACGGCATATCGCCCGCCGTGGTCGCATCAAAGCGGATGGAGATCGTCTGCCCGGTGGCAAGCCGCGCCGCGCTGGCAGCTTCGTTCTCGGTAGCGGTCATGGTCGTGCCGCCAAACCCGGTGGCCTGGCAAAACAGGCGGTAGAGCGGCACCGAGGCATAGCCCAGCCCCAGCATCGCCAGCGCGCCCGCAAAGGCCAGCAGGCCGACGCGCAGGTTACGGCGCGCAGCATGCTGCGAAACGGGCGGCATCGTCGCCATCAGCCGGGGTTTCCGATCCGCACGATGGTGATGGCGTAGAACAGGATCACGAAGAACAATAGCGTGCCTGCCACCACCCAATTGCGCGCCTTGCGGCGGCGGGCGAATTCGGTTTCCTCTTCGGGGGTCATGCGATCCACCCCTGATAGGCGGCGACCCGGTCCGCCACCAAAGCGGCGAACAGCACGAAGAGGTAAACGATCGAATATTTGAACAGCCGCTTTTCGGGCAGCATTTTGTCGCCCTCAACCTTCATCCGGCTGCCCACCGGCAGCGCCAGCAGCAGGAACAGCGCGGACAATACCACCGCGACCGAGCCATAGATCCAGCTCGTCCCGCCAATATACCACGGCGCAATCGCGATCGGGGTCAGCAGCAGGGTGTAGATCATGATCTGGCGGCGCGTGACCTTCTCGCCCGCGACCACCGGCAGCATCGGAATGCCGACCTTGGCGTAATCGGACTGCACAAACAGCGCCAGCGCCCAGAAGTGCGGCGGGGTCCAGAAGAAGATGATCGCGAACAGCAGCAGCGGCATGGCGGTGATATCGCCCGTCACTGCCACCCAACCGATCAGCGGCGGAAAGGCACCCGCGCCGCCGCCGATGACGATGTTCTGCGGGGTGCGCGGCTTCAGCCACATGGTGTAGATCACGGCGTAGTAAATGATCGCGCTCAGCAGCAAAGACGCTGCCAGCCAGCCAATCGCCACACCCATCAGCCCGACCGAGACGGCCGAGAGGAACACCCCGAAATCGCGCGCATCATCGGGCCGCATGCGTCCGCCGGGCAGCGGCCGGTTCATGGTGCGCTTCATCCCGGCATCGAGATCAGCTTCCCACCAGTGGTTGAGCGCAGCCGATCCGCCCGCGCCCATCGAAATCGCCAGAATCGCAGTGAAGCCCAGCACCGGATGGATGCTTCCCGGCGCGGCCAGCACGCCGCAGATCGCAGTGAAGATCACCAGCGTCATCACCCGCGGCTTGGTCAATGCGAAGAAATCGCGCCAATCCGTCGGGAGCGTCGTGGTGCCTTGACCGGCATTCGTCTGAGGTGCGCTCGTGGCCATAGTCTTTGCGTTCCATCGGCAAGGAGCGCGGCCAGCAGCCGCGCTCCCCCCTTTATGTCATGCTCCGAAAGTGGAGCCGATCATGCCTGCGCTCTTAAGCGGTTGCGGGACGATGATCGTGGTAATCATGCGCGTCGGTGATCACCGGCAGCGTTTCAAACTGGTGATAGGGCGGCGGGCTCGGCAGGGTCCACTCGAGCGTCGTCGCGCCTTCGCCCCACGGATTGGCGGCAGCCTTCTTGCCCGCCATCAGCGCATAGGCGATGTTGACGAAGAAGAAGATCATCGACCCGGCCATGATGTAATAGCCATAAGTGCTGACCTCATGCCAGAAGGTGAAAGCCTCCGGATAGTCAGGGTAACGCCGCGGCATGCCCTGCATCCCCAGGAAGTGCTGCGGGAAGAAGATCACGTTGACGCCGATGAAGAAGGTCCAAAAGTGCAGGTGGCTCAAGAGCTCGCTGTGCATCCGCCCGCTCATCTTCGGGAACCAGTAGTAGAAGCCCGCGAACAGCGAGAACACCGCGCCCATCGACAGCACGTAGTGGAAGTGAGCGACCACATAATAGGTGTCGTGCAGGTTGTCGTCGATCCCGCCATTGGCCAGCACCACGCCGGTCACGCCGCCCACGGTGAACAGGAAGATGAAGCCCATCGACCACACCATCGGCGATTTGAAGCTGATGCTGCCGCCCCACATGGTGGCGATCCAGCTGAAAATCTTCACGCCGGTCGGCACCGCGATCACCATAGTGGCAGCCGTGAAATACATCTTGGTGTTCACGTCGAGGCCCACGGTGTACATGTGGTGCGCCCAGACGATGAAGCCGACCACGCCGATCGCGACCATGGCATAGGCCATGCCGAGGTAACCGAACACCGGCTTGCGGCTGAAGGTCGCGACGATCTGGCTGATCATGCCGAAGCCCGGCAGGATCATGATGTAGACTTCGGGGTGGCCGAAGAACCAGAACAGGTGCTGGTACAGCACCGGATCACCGCCGCCGGCCGGATCGAAGAAGGTCGTGCCGAAGTTGCGATCGGTCAGCAGCATGGTGATGGCAGCAGCCAGCACCGGCAGCGCCAGCAGCAGCAGGAAGGCGGTCACCAGCACCGACCACACGAACAGCGGCATCTTGTGCAGGGTCATCCCCGGCGCGCGCATGTTGAAGATGGTGGTGATGAAGTTGGTCGCGCCAAGGATCGAACCAGCACCCGCAAGGTGGAGCGAGAAGATCGCGAAATCGACCGCCGGGCCAACCGAACCGCTCGTGGAAAGCGGCGCATAGACCGTCCAGCCAGTGCCCGCACCGGGGCCGGAACCGCCGGGGACGAACAGCGAGAACAGCAGGCTGAAGAAACCCGCCACCGTCAGCCAGAAGCTGACATTGTTCATGCGCGGGAAAGCCATGTCCGGCGCACCGATCATCAGCGGCACAAACCAGTTGCCGAACCCGCCGATCATCGCCGGCATGACCATGAAGAACACCATGATCAGCCCGTGCGCGGTGATGAACACGTTCCACATGTGGAGCGCGGTGTTGATATCATCAGCGCCGCCCATCGCCCGCGCCCACCAGCCGAGATACTGGATCCCCGGCTCGGCCAGCTCGACCCGCATGATGCCCGAAATCGCGCCGCCCACGATCCCCGCGATCACTGCGAAGATCAGGTACATCGTGCCGATGTCCTTGTGATTGGTCGACATGAACCAGCGGACAAAGAAGCCCGGCTTGTGGTCCGCATGATCATGCGCGTCGTGGCTGTGGTCGCTATGGACGTCGAAGCCTTCTGCGGTGGTTGCCATGGTCAGATACTCTCTGCGTTGAATGCGTTATGGTGTTTTAGCGGGCAGCAACAGGGGCAGCAGCAGCAGCCGCAACCGGTGCAGCGGCCAGAGCCGGAGCTTCGGCCTCACCGGGCATCGTGCCACCCTGCGACTTCACCCATGCGGCGAATTCGGCAGGCGGCAGCGCCTCAACCGCGATCGGCATGAAGCCATGCAGCGCGCCGCACAGTTCCGAACACTGGCCATAATAGACGCCCGGTTCCTTGATCGTCAGCAGCTTTTCATTGAGACGACCCGGCACCGCGTCCATCTTGAACCACAGCGACGGCACGGCAAAAGCGTGGATCACGGTCGACGCCGTGGTCTGGATGCGCAGCGGCACGCCAGCCGGCACCACCATGCGGTTATCCACTGCCAGCTGACCGGGGCCATCATTGTCTGTGCGGAACCGCTTGCCCAGCTCAACCTCACCCTCTTCCTTGAGCATGTTCGAGATGAAGTTGATCTCGCCATGGTCGGGGTAGGTGTATTCCCAGTTCCACTGGTGCCCGGTGACCTTGATCGTCACCGCATCTTCGGGCGGGGTTTCATATTGCGCTGCCAGCAGCGTGATCGACGGCACGGCGATGATAACCAGAATGATGACCGGCAGGATCGTCCAGACCACTTCGATCATGGTGTTATGGGTGGTCTTTGAAGCGACCGGGTTGGCCCGGCGGTTGAACCGCGCCACCACGTAAAGCAGCAGACCAAGCACCAGCAGGCTGATCACGGTGATGACCGGCATCAGGATCACATCGTGCATCCACAGGGCGTATTCGCCGTTGTCGGAATACTGGTCCTGGAAGGTCAGGCTCTTGAGCGGATCATCCTCGTAAGAGGTCGGCATGCCCTTGCCCTTGGTCGGGGCCATCGGGGTGTAGGTGCTGGCCGGAGCCACAGCAGCAGCGTCAGCCGCCGGAGCCGTTGTAGCAGCGGCCGGTGCCACTGCGGCAGGCGCAGCTGCCTCTACAGCTGGAGCAGGAGCAGGAGCGGCTGCATCCTGTGCAGCAACAGTCATCGGCGCAAACGCCGCGAGCCCGGCGACAATCGCGCCAAGGATAGCCTTTTTCATACGGGTGTGCCTCTGACCCATTATCATGTGCCCAAGTGGTTTAAATCTGATCCCATACCACCCGCCGAACAGCCCCCTAAAGACCCACAGCGTGCAGCGTTTGGCCAGCCCTCAGGCCAGCTTCATTTCCGCCCTTAGCCGCGCTTGCCGAGTGCCTCAAGCGCTTCTAGGGAGAAAAATATGCAAGCCTCCATGTTTACCGCGCAAGTCGGCGCTTTCCCCTGCGTTTTTGACGGAGCCACCCTTTGACTGAAGCTGAAGTTTTGTCCGAATTCCGCAGCTCTGGTGCTCTACTCGAAGGCCATTTCAAGCTGTCTTCGGGGCGACATAGTGGACATTACCTGCAATGCGCGCGGGTGCTGATGAACCCGCAGCGCGCCGCGCGGCTGGCCGAGGCGGTGGTGGCCGGCATCCCGGCTGATGTGCGCGCAGCCATCGACGTCGTGGTGTCCCCGGCAATGGGCGGGATCATCATCGGGCACGAGGTCGGCCGGGCGCTGGGCCTCGACGCAATGTTTCTCGAACGGCCCGACGGCGTGTTCCACCTGCGCCGCGGTTTCGCGCTGACGCCGGGAGCCAAGGTGCTGATGGTGGAGGATGTGGTCACCACCGGCCTCTCCAGCCGCGAAGCCATCGCCGCCGTTGCGCGCGAGGGCGGCGAAGTGATCGCCGAATGCGCCATCATCGACCGCTCATGCGGGTCGGTCGATCTGGGCGTGCCGTTCTACCCGCTCATCTCCATTGATTTTCCGACCTATGACGAAGCCGACATCCCGGAAAGCCTCGCCAGCGTAGCTGTGACGAAACCTGGCAGCCGGAAGGAATAAGATGATGAAGACGCTCCTTGGATTTGCGGCATTGATCCTTGGGGCGGTTCCTTTGGCTGCGCAGACGGCCGTACCGCTTCCCGCTCCGCTCCCGGTCAGTCCTCGCCCGAACCTGCCCGAAACGCCCGAGCAGTTGGCAAGCCGTCAGCAATCGAAAGCTGCTGATACCCAAATTGCCGAATTTAGTCGGTCTTACCGGGCAAAGGTGAAAGAGGCCCGGTTCAGCGGCGAGATCGGGATTGCCCATGCCGCCAACGGCGTCCGGTCGTCGGTCATGCTGATGGGCGCGCAAGACGCTGATGGCAATGTCCGTGAACCTGCCAAGCCATGGCGCTGGGCATCGGTCACTAAACAGGTGATCGCAGTGTTGGTGATGCAGGAAGCAGCGCGCGGCAACATTGACCTCGATCAGCCTGTGTCGCGCTACCTGCCCGGCTTTCGTTCGGCCAATGCTGCTCGGATCTCGGTGCGGCAATTGCTGCGCCATCAGACGGGTCTGCCTAATCCCGACGAAACGCCCGCCAATTCGCAGAGCGTGCCAAGCTTCTACACTGCTGCTTTCGAGGCCAGCCGCGATCCGCTGACTGGCTTTTGTGCAGGTACACCCAAGGACGAACCGGGGGGCGCGTGGTCGTACAACAATTGCGATTACATGGTCGCAGGCGCATTGCTTGAGGCGGTGACGGGCAAGAGTTGGCAGGAACTTGCAGCCAACCGTCTGCGCATCACGTACCAGCCGATTGCCGAGCGGACCCCCGTGTCGACCATTACCGGGATCAACGGCGTAACTGCCTCCCCGCCCACTCCGGAGAGTTGGCCGGGTTTCGTCGAGGGCAAGCCCGAACCCACGTTCGATATCACAACTTTCGGCGCAGCAGGCGGCCTTTTCGGCACAGTCGGTGACCTGTTGCAGTTCGATTTAAACCTCGCTTCGGGAAAGTTGCTCCCGCCAGACGCCATGGCACAATTGTGGGACGGGCAACCCGAATTGGGTTACCTCGCCTTGGGGCAATGGGCCTTCGAAGCGCCGCTAAGGGGCTGCGCCGCTCCGGTGCGCATTGTCGAGCGGCGCGGTGCCATCGGGGGCGTGCAGGTGCGCAACTTCATCCTGCCAGAACGCGAACTTGCGCTCGCCATGTTCACCGACCAAGCCGAGTTCGACTTTGGCGAAATCTGGCAGGGCGCGGGCTTCTCCTATGAAATGCTGAGCCTCGCCGCCTGCCCGCAAGGAACCTCATGACCCACCCCCGCCCCCTTCGCCTTGGCGTCAACATCGATCACGTTGCCACGATCCGCAATGCGCGCGGCGGGGATCATCCCGATCCGGTGCGCGCGGCGCAGATTGTCGCGGCGGTCGGGGGCGACGGGATCACCGCGCACCTGCGCGAAGATCGCCGCCATATCCGCGACGAGGATCTCGCTCGCATTCAGGCGGCGACCAATCTGCCGCTGAACCTTGAAATGGCGGCAACGCCCGAGATGCTCGCCATCGCGCTGCGCCACAAGCCGCACGCCGCCTGCATCGTCCCCGAAAAGCGCGAGGAGCGCACCACCGAGGGCGGGCTCGACGCCGCAGGAATGCACAACACCCTTGCCCCGATTGCCGAGGAACTGCGCGCAGCAGGCATCCGCGTCTCGCTGTTCATCGAGGCGGATGAGCGGCAATTGGACGCGGCCCTGCGTCTCGGCGCGCCGGTGGTCGAGTTCCACACCGGCGAATATGCCCACGCCTTCCTTGATGGCGACCGTGAAAAGGTAGAGCGCGAATTGCGCCGCATTACCGACATGGCCGCGCTCGCCGCGAAGAACGGGATCGAGCCGCACGCGGGCCACGGGCTGACCTTCGAAAACGTCCAGCCGATCGCCGCCATCCCGCACATCGCCGAACTCAACATTGGCCATTATCTGATCGGCGAGGCGCTGTTCGTCGGGCTGGAGAACGCAATCCGCCGGATGCGCGAGCTGATGGATGAGGTGCGGTGAATATGACCGAGGGCGACCTCCCCCCGCTGGCGCGCGATCAGAAGCTGTGGGCCTTCGCCGCCGCCGCGCTGTTCCTGCTTGCGGTGGGTTTTCTCGGCTTTGCGCTCAACACCGGGGTCATGCAGGTCTTCGCGATCGGCTGGATCGCGTTGCAGATCTTCGGCTATGTCGGCGCGCTCAGGATGGCCAAAGGCGATTTCGCGCACCCGCTGTTCAAGAGCCAGGTGATGCTCCACGTGATCGCGCTGGCGCTGCTGGTGGCGGTCTTCATCAGGGCGTTCAAATGATGAACGGACACCCCGACTTTCGTAATAAAGTTGTTCGCCTTTGGAAAACGGTGCAACTGGCGCTCTCGTTAGTCGCTGTTTTTTCGCCCGTTCTCATGCTTGATG
>JAKFWB010000386.1 GCA_021732945.1 Porphyrobacter sp. | reverse complement strand
CAACGCACCGATTGAGCTTCTCGGCCCATTAGGCTGCGGAATTCAGACAGGCGCAGGCACCGTCCTCAATGCGCTGCAGCCAGCCCCCGGCTCGTCGATTGCAATCTTCGGCGTCGGCTCGGTTGGCCTCAGCGCGGTGATGGCTGCAAAGGCTTCCGGTTGCGTCAAGATTATAGCTGTCGGCCGCAATCCCACGCGTCTGCAGTTGGCCCGTGAACTTGGTGCAACCGACATTATTGATGCCAACACCAACAATGCTCAGGAAACGATCATTGCCATGACGGGGGGCGGCGCGGACTATGCGATTGATACCACCGCCATTCCGCAGGTTCTGCGCAGCGCGGTAGACAGTACCCATACAATGGGGGAAACGGCCGTAGTCGGCGGGGCGAAGTTGGGAACTGAATTCTCGCTCGACATGAACGACATGCTTTTCGGCCGCAAATTGCGAGGGGTGGTCGAAGGTTCGAGCACACCACAAGTCTTCATCCCGCAACTGATTGCGATGCGCGAGGCCGGTCTGTTTCCGTTCGAACGGCTCTGCACGTTCTACGATTTCGACCAGATCAATCAAGCCGTCGAGGAAACGGAAGTTTCCGGCAATGCGATCAAGGCCATTCTCAAGATGTAATGCGGCCTTTGCGCCCACTCTGCGGTCGATCGCGGCAACAGAGTGCGGCGCAGGGCTAGACCGATTAGGGGCCGATCAACCAGCAGGGCCACGAAATGGGAGCGAACGGACTGGAGCATCGCCTGCCGTTCGCTCTTAGCGCTCTATGCGGCAAGCCGCACGTCGATGACCAAGGTTGGGTTTATTATTCTGAAGTCGAATAGAGACCTGCAAACCGCGTGCCTCGCACTTGGCGGATAACGCTAAGGACCGTCATAATGTTTGGGAAGTGCAACAGGATGGGCCAAAAACCCCAAGCAGCGGCGTCATGAGCTCGATCGATGGAGCGCCCCAAGTCGGGACGTCAACTATTGCGGACGGATCCCAACCTACAACCGGGCTTCCAGTTCCTCGTCGGTTCTGGGCGGCACTCTCGATCTGGAGTGCCATATTTCTTACCATTATGGACGTATCAATTGCTAACGTAGCTCTGCCTTTTATCTCGAAAGGTTTGGCCATAACTGCGGCAAAATCGGTATGGGCAATCAACGCCTATCAGATCGCCATCGTGATGGCGCTTTTGCCGATGGCGAAGGCCGCCGAAATCCTTGGCTACAAGAAAGTCTATCTGGGCGGCCTCTTGATTTTCATGCTTGCGGCCTTTGGCAGTATCAACGCACACAGTTTGGCAGTTCTGGCGTCGTCGCGCTTTGTGCAAGGTATCGGTGCCGCGGCAGTAATGGTGGTCAGCGGGGCATTGGTTCGGACAATCTACCCTCCTGCATTGGTCCCGCGCGGCATAGGATACAATACCATCGCCGTTTCGATTGCTTCGGCCGCCGGACCGGCGGTCGGTGCGCTCGTCCTTTCGATTGCGGGATGGCACGCCATTTTTGCAGTGGGGCTTCCGTTCGGCTTGCTCGCGCTTGCACTCGGATTCTGGGCAATCCCTTCGACCGGGTCGCAAAAAAAGGCATTCGATTACCGTTCGGCCTTGTTGTGCTGTGCGGGCTTTGCGGCCTTATTCCTCTTCCTCAATGATCTGGCTCAAGATTCCGTTTCTCGGTGGACATTGCTTTCAATCAGCATCGCGATCCCGGCCATATGGTTCCTCGGTAAACGCACGACAGCCAACCAGGACTCGATGGTACCGCTCGATTTGCTGAAGCTGGACTCGCTGCGCACAGCTTATGCTATGTCTGCAACAGCCTATGCTGTCATGATGCTGATCACATTGTCATTCCCATTCATTCTGCAACAACGGTTTCACTTCAAACCTGAGACTATCGGCCTTTTCATGGTGCCACTGCCGCTCGGCATCGTGATTGCAGCGTTCGTTTCCGGGCGTCTGGTCAATCGCTATGCGTCAGCCTGGCTGTGCGCTTCGGGGTTGATCGTCCTAACCGGTGGCGCAATTTGGCTGTCATTGTTGCAACCGGGCGTTTCGACTTTCCAGCTCGTCGCAGCGGCAGCGATTTGCGGCATCGGCTTCGGCATTTTCCAGGTTCCCAACAACCATAGTATGATCGCTATTGCTCCACACGCCCGCGCTGGAGCGGCTTCGGCAATGCTGTCGTTGTCAAGGCTGATTGGTCAAACGTTAGGGGCCATTCTGGCCGCATTGCTGTTTCGCAAATTTGGCGCGCAGAGTGACGCGCCAATCGTAGCTGCGGCCTTGATTGCTCTGGCGGTGGCTAGCGCAACCCTGCTACGAAAAGATCGGAGCAGGACCACAATGGTTGAGTGACCCCTGGCCGCCTACAACCGTTCGATCATCGCGCACGTAGGCCCGCAAATATGCAGCATCAGTCTCAAAATTTGTCATGATCGGCACAGCCATATCGTCCCATGCTACCGCGCTGAGGTCATTACCTAGCTGGTCGATTGGCATCAGTGCTAAGCGCTCGGTCTGGGCGGCCTTCCTAACACCAAGGATCGCCTCCAACGCTTCTATGGAGTTCTCGCTAGGTCCGGACGCGATTTCGACCTTAGACTATGACGATGTCTTTAGGCAAAAAAGGTCTGATCGAACTGATCGAGCAAGAGGCTGATGGTGATTTTGTAACCGAGAAACTTTTGATGGACAGTGTAAGAATATTCACCGACTTAAGGAGCCTGTCCTTCATTTCTGCAAAATTGCCTGGGCTGCGGCCAGCCTCGCGATCGGTACCCGGAAGGGCGATGCGCTGACATAGTCCAGCCGGACCTCCTCACAGAAGGCAATGCTGTCCGGATCGCCGCCATGCTCGCCGCAGATCCCCAGCTTGATGTCGGGCCGCGTCGACCGCCCGCGTTCGGCCGCCAGCCGGACCAGCTGGCCGACCCCTTCGATATCCAGGCTGACGAACGGATCGCGCGGGAAGATTCCCTTTTCGACATAAGCGCCAAGGAACCGCGCGGCATCGTCGCGGCTGACGCCCAGCGTAGTCTGGGTCAGATCGTTGGTCCCGAACGAGAAGAATTCACCAACTTCGGAAATCTCGCCGGCCATCAGCGCGGCGCGCGGCAGTTCAATCATGGTGCCGACCTGATAGACCAGCGTCCGGCCCTTTTCGGCGAACACCGCCGCAGCGGTCCGGTCGACCAGGGCCTTGAGAATTTCCAGTTCCTTGCGGGTCGCGACCAGCGGGATCATCACCTCGGGAACCACGGCGCGGCCATCGCGCGCCTCGACATCGCAGGCTGCTTCGAAGATCGCGCGGGCCTGCATCTCGTAGATTTCCGGGAAGGTGATCCCCAAGCGGCAGCCGCGGTGCCCCAGCATCGGGTTGAATTCGTGCAGTTCGTTGGCCCGGCGGCGCAGGGTTGCCGCCCCTACTCCGATCATCTCGGCCAGATCCTCGAACTCGGCTTCTTCGTGCGGCAGAAACTCGTGGAGCGGCGGATCGAGCAGGCGGATCGTCACGGGAAGGCCCGCCATGACCTCAAAAATCGCGTGAAAATCGGCGCGCTGTTCGGGCAACAGCTTGGCCAAGGCGGCGCGTCGCTGGGCATCGTCTTCAGCTAAGATCATCTGGCGTACCGAGGCGATCCGCTTGGCGTCAAAGAACATATGCTCGGTCCGGCACAGGCCGACCCCTTCGGCGCCAAACTGACGCGCGGTATGGCAATCGGCCGGGGTTTCGGCATTGGTGCGAACCTTCATCCGGCGGTGCCGGTCGGCCCATTCCATCAGGACGCCGAAATCGCCGACCAGTTCGGGCTCGATCGTCTTTACCAGCCCGGCCATAACCTCGCCGCTGGCACCGTCCAGGGTGATGACATCGCCTTCCTTCAACTCGCGGTTGCCGATCCGCAGTGACCGGCTGGCGAGGTCGATCGAGACGACCGAGGCGCCAGAAACGCAGGGCCGCCCCATGCCACGCGCCACCACCGCGGCGTGGCTGGTCATGCCCCCGCGCGCGGTCAGAATGCCCTTGGCGGCGTGCATGCCGTGAATATCTTCCGGACTGGTTTCCACCCGCACCAGGATTACCGCCTCGCCCATCGCCGAACGCTTTTCAGCGCTGTCGGAATCGAGCACGATCGCGCCCGATGCCGCCCCGGGCGATGCCGGCAGGCCGTGCGTCAAGACGTCACGCGGGGCCTGGGGATCGAGCGTTGGGTGCAGCAGCTGATCAAGCGCCATCGGATCGACCCGCAGGATCGCGGTCTTTTCGTCGATCAGCCCTTCGTGGACCATGTCGACCGCCATCTTCAGCGCGGCCTTGGCGGTGCGCTTGCCGCTGCGGGTCTGGAGCATCCACAGCTGCCCGCGTTCAACCGTGAATTCGATGTCCTGCATGTCGCGGTAGTGTTTTTCAAGCAGCTCGAAAACCGCAGCCAGTTTGCCGTAAGCTGCCGGCATTGCCTCTTCCATCGATAGCGGCTTGGCCTTGGCCCGCTCGCGCGCGGCCTTGGTCAGGTATTGCGGGGTACGGATCCCGGCGACCACGTCTTCGCCCTGGGCATTGACCAGCCATTCGCCATAGAACGCCCGCTCACCAGTGGCTGGATCGCGGGTAAAAGCCACACCTGTGGCGCTGGTATCGCCCATGTTGCCGAAGACCATTGCCTGGACGTTGACCGCGGTGCCCCAGTCGCCCGGGATGTTATTTAGCCGGCGATAGACCTTGGCCCGGTCGGCATCCCAGCTGTCAAACACCGCTCGAATCGCTCCCCACAACTGTTCGTGGACATCCTGAGGGAACGGGCGGCCCAGCTCAGCCTCGACAATCTCTTCGTATTCCTTGACCAGCGCCTGCCAATGCTGCACCTCCATCTCAACATCGGAGTAAAAGCCGTTGTTCTCCTTGACGATTTCCAGTGCGCCTTCAAACAGGTGGTGGTCCACACCCAGCACCACATCGGAATACATCTGGATGAAGCGGCGATAGGAGTCCCAGGCAAAGCGCGGATCGCCCGAAGTTTGCGCCAGCCCCGCAACGGTGGCGTGATTGAGCCCTAGATTGAGCACGGTATCCATCATCCCGGGCATCGACACCCGTGCGCCCGAACGGACCGAAACCAGCAAGGGATCGGCCGGATTGCCAAAGCTTTTGCCAACCGCAGCCTCGATATGGGCCAGCGCTACGGCCACTTCGGCCTTCAGACTGTCGGAAAAGTCATTCCCTTCCGCCAGATAAAACACGCATTGTTCGGTGGTGATGGTAAAGCCCGGGGGAACTGGCAGGCCGATTCCGGCCATTTCCGCCAGGTTTGCGCCCTTGCCGCCGACAATCGTCTTGTCGCGGCTGCGCGGATCCTGGCTGTTGGCGCCGCCGCCGAAGGCGTAGACTTGATTGTTCATAATGAAGCTGGTTTCCCTGAACGTGACAAGATTTGCCCGTTAGCCTTCGAATCGCAAGAAGGTCCGCCACATAGTGCAACGCATTGCACAAAGGCGCAAGTGACCTGAGGCGGAATGGGCGTCTCTGAGCTTCGGCATCATTGACGGTCGTCCGTCGTCAGTGCACTGCTACCCAACCTCGGTCCACTCGGGTCTGGAGTATTCCGCCTTGCTCATGTCCGATGGGCTGGTTGCACCGGCTGAGTTTGCCAGCATGATCGGGGGGATATTCCCGATCGCGCTGTGCGGTCGCTCTTCGTTGTAATGTTTGCGCCACGCCTCCAGCGTTTCGCAAGCATCTTCCAGCGATAAGAACGAGTGCGCGTTCAGGCATTCGCTGCGCAGCTTGCTGTTGAATGCTTTGATGAATGCCCCTTCGACAGGCTCAGGGCAGGATTATCTGTGGGCTTACCAGGACGGGAGAAGTCAAGGATCACCCCTCGTTGGTAAGCCCATAGGTCCATGTCCCGAGAGATGAACTCGCTGCCATTGTCCACCCTGATCGCCTTCGGGTACGATGATGATCGATGCGTCTGGCTGGGTTGTGCGGATTTGCGGACTGCTACCAACGAAGCCGACGAACGTAACTGTGTCCTTCATGGGGCAGGACAATCAAGGTACTATCGTCAACACCAATGACGCTGACCCCTCGAGGTCCCCCTTAGGCGTGTGGATGATAGTGCCGGATTACAAATGGTTTGCTGCCCATTCGACACCCTTCACCCCGCGCACCCGTACGGGCGCCTTTGATGGTATGGGAAAGACAACATCGGTGGTGCGCGATGCCGGATCCATCACCGACAAATCGACCGTATCGATATTTTGTACGGCAGAGGCGCCGCGCCGGATCAGGTTGACAAAATTAGCCACCTGCTGGGTGGCCTTACGCCCTACTTGTCGATATTAGATAATAGACGCATGCGTCAAATTGAACGCCTGCGCTCATAATGCAAGGCAGCAAGATGTGAATGCAGGAAAATGGCCAAGGCACCGCCCCATCGACCTTGCCAAGCGTGAGGCGATTTTGGACGCGGCGCGCGACGAATTTTTCATGCATGGCTTTGCTGGTGCCTCAATCGAAACCATCGCCAGCCGCAGCGCTGTTTCAAAAGTCACGGTGTACAACAGGTTTAAGACCAAGGAGGCCCTGTTCACAGCCATGGTACAACGCGAATGCGTCATGATGGGAGCGGATTTTGTCTCACCTGAAGAAGCCGGTGGCGACCTCAGGGACACACTGATGACTTTTGGACAAGCGGTGATCCACTTCCTTACCCAGCCCCACATAATTAGTTTTGGGCGCCGTATCGGTGCCGAAGCGGAATTGCGGCCAGAAGTCGGCGAATTATTCCTGAATACCGGACCGCGGCGGATGCAGCGCGAATTGACCGCGCTGTTGGAGGCGTCAGTCGCAAACGGAAAAATCCGCTGCCATGACTGCCGCCTCGCGGCAGGCCATCTTTTTGGACTACTGTGCGGCTTCGACATGTGCATGGCGCGCTTTTCAACCGAAGAGCCCGACCGGGAAAAACTGTGCGCGAACGTGAGTGATGCCGTAGACCGGTTTCTAAAGGCCTATGGCGTTTAAAGACATGCCCCCCGCTTTCCCCCGGCTGGGCTTAGAGCAGGGCGGTGGTTGTGCACTGCTACCCAACCTCGGACCACTAGGGTCTGGAGTTTTCCGCCTTGCCCAGATCCGGTGGGCTGGTTTCACCGGCTGAGTTTGCCAGCATGATCAGCGGCTACAGATCTATGGTTCGGACGGCTTGAATCCATTCGTCGACTTCGGATTCGACCCACACCGTACACCTGGTTCCCAGTGATCGAGGCTTTGGAAAGCGCCCCTCTTTTGCTCGCTGGTAAATTGCGGTGCGTTTAAGACCGACACGCTCGATAACCTCTGGCAGGCGCAAGAGACGTTCCGGCAGAGCAAATCCTCCCGGAATCGGCTGGTCATGCGCTTTACTTGCGATTGTGCGACCTTCACTAGGCACTGAATTGGGCTCATCTCGCATAGAGCGTGTCCCTTCGCTCGAGATCGTCGATATGCTCGGCCAGAAGGCTCGCCACCCTGTGCGCCGCCCCCTTGGCCCAGCGAGGCCTGACCTCGTGCAGCTGGCAGCCCAAAATTGCTTCGAGTGCTTCGGGGAGCTCTTGCAGGAATATCTCGAGGAAAGATCCGAGATCGGTGTACATCCATTCTGCAGCCTTGCCGGTTTCCCCAAGCAGCTGAAGCGCCAGAGCCACATGCGGCTTGGCGCCGCTGGCCGATAGAATGCGGATGGCCTCGTCAAGCGTCGCGGCGCGCTTACCTTCGAGGATCAGTCGCAGCGCATCCTTATGGATGCGCGCTTCTTGGCCAATGTCCTGGCGCGACCTGCCGCTTGCGGTCACAGCGGACAGGAGCAGCCGATCCAGGCCGTCATCAAGTGGTATTTCTGCGGGGCAGGCGGGGTCTGGCATTGCGCATCTTATCTCCCTGGTTGTCATCGACTCACCCGTACCCCCATAGGAAGGGTGTAGGAAAACGAAAAGAACAGAAAGGGAACATGGAGTGCTTTGATTTACCTTGCCTGCCCGTGATTCGCGCAAAAACCGGCACCCTCTACGCAATTCCCGGCACGTCATGCGCATATTCCGGCAATTGGAGCGCATGCCACGGCTTCGCGAGCGCAGATTGCGTCAATCGCTAGTGTTGCTGCCGATTTTTCTTGGCGATCTATCCGCTTCGGCGCGTTTCCGATTTCCTACACCCTGCCGCTCAATCGAGGAAAGAACATACAGCGAACACATCGCTGTATGTTCGACACGGAGTTCCTCGATGACCAAGACAATCGCCCTTCCCTCCCGGCACAAAAGCACCACTCGCGCCCGGGATTACATCCTGCCCGCCGCTATCGCTCTGGCCTGTGCAGGCGCGGCCTATGCAGGTGCCGACACCACCTTCGATCCGGCGCTCGCCAAGTTCACCGACTTCCTCGAAGGTTCGGGCGGCAAGATCATCACCGTCCTCAGCCTCGCCGGCGGCCTCATTGCCCTTGCCTCGGGCCGCTTCGCGCTCGGGCAGGTCGCGGTCCCGGTGGGTGTCGGGATCGGCGTCGGTACCGGTGTGCCGATCGTCACTTCGGTCGTGACCGCGGTCATCTGATCCGCGGCTACGAAGGGAGGGCGGCATGGCCGACAGGTATCTCGTTCCAAGACGGCTCGACGATCCGGAGCTGATAGGCTTCTGGACCATCGACGAGTTTGCGGGACTGCTCGTCCCGTTCGCCTGGGGCATCCTTGCGCAGCACATCATCATCGGCACCGCCCTGTCCGGGCTCACCTGGTTCGCTCTTCGAAAGGCGAAGGCGTCGGGTGCCGGGTCGAAACTGGTCCATGCTGCCTATTGGTACCTGCCGGGGAGCTTCCTCGGGCTGAAGGCCACGCCGCCCTCCCACTGCCGCCTGCTTGCAGGCTGAGGGAGGACCACCATGAAACACGAATTCGCCTACGAGGAAGCCCAGCGCCATCTCGCACAGCGCAACCGCTTCGCCGCGCTCGCCGCGATGCTCGGCCTCACCAGCCTCGTCGCAATCGGCGTCGCCGCGACGCGCGAGGAGAGCGTGATCCTCGTGCCCGTCACCGCCGAACGGCTGACGCTTACCAGCGGCGCTCTCGAGGCGCACTACCTCGAGCTTGTTACCCGCGACACCGCGCTGATGCTGCTCAACCGTGCGCCCGAGAGCCTCGACTACTGGATGGAGCAAGTCCTCAAGCTCGCCGATCCCGCCGCGCACGGCCACCTCAAGGCCGCGCTCGTCAAGATCGTCGACGAGCAGCGCGGGTCGGACATCAGCCAGGCCTTCGTGATTGCGCGAATGGAAGTTGATCCGGGCGCACTGACCGCAACCGTCACCGGCACGCTCAAGACCTTTGTCGGAGCGCAGGTGATCGCCAGCCAGCAGCGCAGCTTTGCCTTCACCTGGAGGCGCCGGGGCCTGAGCCTTGGTCTCACCGGGTTCCGCCAGCTTCCCGACCCCCAGGAAAACCAGAACAAGGACCAGGACCAATGACCCTGCTCGCCCAGCCCCTTCCTGCCCTGCTCGCTACGGCCGGCGTGACCCTGTTCGCAACCGGAACGATCCGGCGTCCCGATCCGGGCCTTAAGCCATCCGGTCTCGCCGCGCTCGGCAGCTCGCTGGCGCTCGCGCTGACGCCAGGCCCGGCGCATGCCGACCAGTTCGTCGAGGCCGCCGACGGCGCGGCGATCGACTGCGTGCTCGCTCGCGGCGCGCTCACCCGGATTGCGCTCGTGGAGGACGGATTCGCCAACGTCTCCAAGATGGCGAGCGGCTATCCTTACAATGATTTCGAGGTGACCCACGAGCCGGTCCGCGGCGACATCTATGTCTCGGTGCCGCTGCAATATGCGAGCGCAAAAGTCAGCTTCTTCGCCACCAGCACGGGCGGCTACGTCTACAAGTTCGTCTGCCGCGTCGAAGGCGAGGACGCGAGCCAGTTGTTCGTCACCAACCCGGCGCTCGCCAGGCCCGAGGCCGGTGAATGGGAACAGGCCGCGCTCAGCGGAGAGGATGCCACAGTCCGCCTGATCGAAGCGATGGCAAGCAATGCCGTGCTGCCAGGCTTCCGGGTGCGCGCAGCGCTCTCGCGGCCGCGCCGCACCGACACGATCGAAGTCCAGCAGGTCGCCGAATACCGCGGCGCCGAGCTGACCGGCCAGGCGTTCACGCTGCGCAATGTGGGCGCCGCGCCGATCAATCTCGGCGCGGAGCGCGAGGCACCGGCAGGCGCGCTCGCCTTTGCCTATGGCCGCGACACGCTGGCACCTGGCGAGACCACCCAGGCGTTCCTCGTCTTTGCCGCAGGAGGGCTCGAATAATGGCCGACCAGGACACCCGCGACAGCGCGCCGCAGACCGCTGCCGAGAAGCGCCCTGACACCAGCAAGGGCGATGACAACCGCGCCCACGGGGAACCGCGGCGCGACCTCAACCGCACGGTCGCCCAGCGTCAGAAGTTGCTGCTCGGCGGCATCGGCACCCTCGCGCTCCTCGCCGGATCGATGTTCATCTTCGGCGGCGACGACGAGGACGAAACTACCGGCGCAGGCGCCGAGACCATCGAGACCGGCGCGCTCGTCAACCGCAACCTCTCCAACCGGGAGTTCGTCGCCACCTACGGCAACCGTCTCGATGCGCAGGGCCGTGCGATCAAGGATTTGCAGGAGAGCCAGCTGCCCAGGGCCTCGATCGAGCAGGAACTCGAAACGCTGCGGGGCGAGAACGCACGCATGGTCAGCGACGGCCAGGCAGCGATCGATGCGATCTCTGCCGAAAATGCCGCGCTGCGCTCCGAACTCGAGGCGGTCCGCGCCAACCCGCCGGTAGCACCTGTCCCCATCGGCGATCCGCGCACGCCCGGCGGGCAGGCCGCAGCGCCCGATCCGTTCGGCGGCCCGCAAGGCGAGGCGAAGCCGAGCCTGCTGAGCTTCGCGGGCGACAAACCCGCCGCGGCAAAACCGAGGGCGGCCGACGGTTCTCCGCCGCTGCTGCTGGAGGCGAGCCGCGACTACCTCCCGCCCAACAGCTATGCGCCCGCCACGGTGATCGTCGGGGTCGATGCCTCGACCGGGGTCACCAGCCAGAGCGATCCGCTACCCGTCGTCCTGAGGATTACCGGCCCGGCGCGCTCGGTGCTGAGCGGCAATCGCCTGATAACCACCGACCTCACGGGTT
>JAKFWB010000515.1 GCA_021732945.1 Porphyrobacter sp. | reverse complement strand
GCGAAGAAGAGGCGCAGGTTGGCGCAGTGACCGGTCTGGCGTGGACTTCGGTCGGCGGCGAGCTGCTGACCATCGAAAGCGTCACCACCCCCGGCAAGGGCGAGGTTAAGACCACTGGCAAGCTGGGTCAGGTGATGAACGAAAGCGTCTCTGCTGCCTTCAGTTTCGTCAAGGCACGCGCACATGCTTACGGTATCAAGCCAAGTCTGTTCCAGCGCAAGAACGTGCACATCCACTTGCCCGAAGGCGCCGTGCCCAAGGATGGGCCAAGCGCCGGGATTGGCATGGTCACCTCGATCGTTTCGACCCTCACCGGCATCACGGTGCGCCCTGATGTGGCGATGACGGGTGAAGTGACCCTGAGAGGCCGGGTGCTGCCAATTGGCGGGCTGAAGGAAAAGCTGCTCGCTGCGCTGCGGGGCGGGATCACCACCGTCTTGATCCCTGAAGACAACGTCAAGGATCTCGCCGAAATCCCGGCCAATGTGAAAGAAGGGCTGTCAATCATCCCGGTCAGCCACGTGGACGAGGTGCTGGCCCTTGCGCTGACCGAGCCGCTGGTGGCGATCGAGTGGACCGAAGCCGATGATCTCGCCAGCCAGCCGGGCCATCCGACAAGTGGCACCAATCCGGCGGCGAATCCAGCGGGTTCAGAGGTGCCAACCGCGCATTGAGCCGTTAGAAGGCCCGCACCAGTCGTGATTCGCGGCGGGTTGCATGCTTTTCGTAGAAGACGGCAGTCGGTGCGTTGCGCCTCGGGAAAGCCCTGCTGGGCACAGAAACCCCGCGGCATTTGAATGGGGCTGGCAAGGCAGGCTATTTGCCTTTGACAGCCGATTCAAAAACGTCTCAACCTGCACGCTTTCGACACGTGCGATTCACGACGTTTACGATGCTATTCTGAAGCGAGGGGGTTCCCGCATGAACAAGAACGACCTTATCAGCGCCGTCGCTGACTCAAGTGGCCTGTCCAAGAGCGATGCTTCAAACGCAGTCGAGAGTGTCTTTGATTCGATCACCAAGGCGCTGTCAGGCGGCGACGAGGTCCGCTTGGTCGGCTTTGGCACCTTCTCGGTGGCCAAGCGCAAGGCATCCACGGGGCGTAATCCGCGCACGGGTGAGCCGATGAAGATCAAGGCCTCCAATCAGCCGAAGTTCAAGGCGGGCAAGGGCTTGAAGGACGCTGTGAACTGATATCGCGCTGCCGCTTCTTGGCGGCGGTTCTTGTTTAAGCCAGTCGGGCAAGGACCCGCCGGCCGATCTGGCTGGCGGGTTTTGTTTTACCTTCCGAACATTCAGCGCGCGGCAATGATCAGCGCAGTGGGCGCCTGCGTGGAGCGCGGACCGATCTGCCAGCGCAGCACTTCGCCGCCATCGGAGCTGGCTTCGGGCCCTTCATCGGTGTTGTTGGCGAGAATGCGCATGCCCGGTCCGGCACGGAGGGTGAAGGTGCCTTCCATCATCGGGATGCCGGGCAGGGCCTCGGCCCCGCTCCCCGCCTCACCAGCTTGCTCTGCCGCGCCAAGCGCTGCCAATCCGGCGAGCGAGCCCATGCCCAGCATCGCGCCGATACCGCCGCCCGCTTCGCCGCTTTGCGCCGCAAACCCCGGCGCATTGATGCGCACTTGGCCGCCCTTGCGCTGGATCATCTGGACGAAGGGGTTGGTTGCCGGAAAGCCCTCGATCATCGGGAACAGGAAATCATGGCCTAAAGTGCCCGAGACCCGGTAGCTGACATCGAACACCCCGTCGCCCTTGTGCACCACGCGCTCCCAACCCTTCTGGCGTTGCAGCAGCTTGACCAGTTCATCGGAGGCCTTCGGATCGGAGGGATCGATCCCGCCCATGATCGCTGCCATTTGCTTGGCCTTTTCCTTGGCTTCCTGAGCTCGCGCGGCGGTGCCCGCTTCCCAATCTTCGCGCTGGGCGGCTTCTTCTTCGGCGGTGCAATCGCGGCTTTCGAAGGATTCATCGTCAAAGCAACTGGCGGTGAAGCTGTCCTCTGCCGCCGCGCTCATCTGTGCCAGCTTTGACAGGCCGAGAAAGAAAATCTCGCCATCATAGCGGAACGTGAAGCTGTCTGGCCCGGTCAAGGCCATTTCTGACGTGAACTTGCCGGGCGTCACGAAGCAGCCCGACAATGCGAGCGCGAGGCCCGCCAGCATCGCAGCGGCCCTGAGGCGGATGGTGGTCAGGTTCGGCATTGTCATTCCCCCTTGGTGCGCCTGGCGCTTATGTGCAGCGCAAGGTCTAGCCGCGCGTGGCGATCGCATAAAGCGCAATTGCCGCAGCGTTGGAGACGTTGAGGCTTTCGATGGCGGAGGCAATTGGCAGCTTCGCCAGCACGTCACAGTGTGCAGCGATATTCTGCCGCATGCCTTCGCCTTCCGCGCCCAGCACGATCACGATCGGTCCAGCGGGCATCACATCGGCCAGCACGGCATCGGCGGTGCCGGTGAGCCCGATCCGCCAATATCCGGCCTCTGCCAGTTCATCGAGCGCGCGAGCGAGGTTCACCACTCGCACCCATGGCACCGTCTCCAGTGCGCCCGATGCGGCCTTGGCTAGCACTCCGCCTTCGGGCGGTGCGTGGCGATCTTGTGTAACAATCGCGGCGGCATTGAACGCTGCCGCCGAGCGCAGGATCGCACCGACATTGTGCGGATCGGTGACCTGATCGAGCACCACGATTGGGCGGGCGGCTTCGGCTTCGGTGATTTCATCGAGGAAGACATCCTCCAGCGGCGCGCATTCCAGCACCAACCCCTGATGCGGGGCGTCCTTGGCCACCAGCCGCCCAAGATCGACTGCCTGGGCATGTTCGACCGGGAAGCCCGCAGGCAATTCGCCGTCGAGGCTTTCGAGACCCTCGGGCGTGGCCCATAGCTTGCGATGCTGGCGTTCGGGGTTCTTGAGCGCAGCTTCCACCGCGTGGCGGCCCCACAGGCGGACCTGCCCGGTACTGGCCCGGCCTGACCCGCGCCCGCCCTTCATCCGGCCTGCCCGGCCTCTGAGGGCGCGCTTCTTTTCAGCTTTGATCATGTTCTGTCCCGACTGGCGCTTTTCCAAACGCGCCCCCTGCCAGCAGGGGCATTGACAGGCAAGCAGTGCTTCGCCAAAGGGGCGCCTCTCGGCGGCGGACCCGGACACGGACCGCCTGCTTTTTCAGAGCGTCAGACGCTCAGGAATGCCCCCCCTCAAGCAGGGGACTGTGTGGACAGGTGGCCGAGTGGTTAATGGCAGCAGACTGTAAATCTGCCCGCGAGAGCGTACGCTGGTTCGAATCCAGCCCTGTCCACCATATTCCCGCAAATGTTTCACGTGAAACACCGCCAATGGCCAAGCAAAACGGGCCTAGAGGGGGTCTATACCGGCCTAACCGGGGCCTGCAGCTGGCAAATTGACCCTTCGCATGGCTGCTTTCCGTTTTCCTGCGCATTTGGCGCGCAAGGCTGGCCGGTCCGCATGACCCAACGGCCTTGTGGCACCATATTGTCGCCCATCACCGCCGTTCAAAGGCTGCGATCAGCGAGCGCAGGTGTGCGCGGTGCACCCGGGTGTCTTCGTCCGTCGCCGCGCCCGCAGCGATCACCTTGATCCGGGCGATGCTCGCCAGCGCTGCCGACCGGGCGATGTAGTCATACCCCGGCTGCGGCACCGGACCGTAGGGGGTCTGTTCGACCCCGCCGCCCATGCCCGCTGCAATCCCGATCAGGCGCGTGAGATATTCCACCTGCAAGTTCTGCCGATAGGTGTTCACCGCCGTGACCCGGTCGGCATCGAACATCACGCCGGTCAATTCGCGCAGATAGGTGCTGACCGGGTAGTCCCCACCGTAACGCCGAGTATCGGTCAGACGCGTCAGGACGTTCGGATGCATCAGGTGGTTGAGCAGCGAGCGCTGCGTGTTCAGCGCCCGCGCATGGGGCAAGGGATCGATATTGCGGCCAAACGAATCGAACCCGCGCCGCTGAAGCTGCAACCGGCTGAGCAGGGCTTCCCCGGCACTGAAAGCATCGGGCGCAAAGGCGATCCGGTTGATCACGGCAAGCGCCCGCCGCTGCTCGGCGACAGGCACCGGAACGAAGGGCTGCGCCGCGCCCGGCTGTCCTACCACCGATCGGTTGGTGAACACCCCGCCAATCCAGCGCGAGGCGACATTGGCTGCCGCCGCGCGCTGACCTGTCAGGATCAGGTAGCCGTTCAGCAGCGATTGGTAGCTTTCCCCCGATTCCAGCATCCGTTCGGGCAGCACCGCCAGCGTCTGATCGATCAGAAGCGCCTGCTGTCCTGCCCAGCCAATCGGATCGTCCGACAGATCATCGATCATTACCCGCGGATCAATATGCACGCCCGGCGCGCGCATATCTTCGGAATCATTGGCAAAGGCGAGCGCAGGCTCGGTCGAGCGGGCGAGGATTGTGCCGAGCGCGTCCTTGTTAGGGGTGTATCCAAATTCGATCGCCCAACGATCATAGGGGCCCGGCTTGGTCACCGCGAACTGCCCCTGCGGCTCACCGGGCCGCGCCACGTTGACCGCAGGATAATCCATAACCGAATTGACCGGCGCTGTCGTCGGCTGCGCAAGCGCCGACAGCGGCACGCTGCTGGACGAGCGCATGTTGTGATTAAGGCCCAGCGTGTGCCCGACTTCGTGCAGCACGAGATAGTAGAGCTCTTCTTCGATCAGGCGCTTGATCTCGGCATCGCTCGCGCCCTTGGCCATCAGCATGGCACGCGCTGTGATCAGCTTGGCTTGCAATTCGCTGCCGAAGGAACACCAGCGGCCATCCTGATCGCGATGGCCGGGCGCAGCGCCGGATTGCACGGGAAGAGCGGCAGTATCAAAGATCTGCTCAAAGGTGATCCGGTTGGTGAGATAGACATATTCCAGCATGATATCCGCGCCGATGATCTCACCCGTGCGCGGATTGGTGAAGCTGGGCCCATAGCCGCCGAACGGCGGGTTGGGGGAGGACGTCCAGCGCAGCACGTTGTAACGGATGTCACCTGCGTGCCAGTCGGCATTGTCGGGCTGGATTTGCACCTCGACCGCATGGGTGAAGCCCGCCGCCTCAAAGGCGCTGTTCCAGGCAAGGGTCGCATTGCGGATGATGTCGCGCAGTTCGACCGGCGTGGTGTTCTCGATCCAGAAGGTGATCGGCTTGACCGGGTCCGAAAGCACAGCATCCGGGTTCTTCTTTTCGAGCCTCCAGCGATTGATCACGTCGCGATAGGGCGCGACATCGGCTGAGGTCAGATCGGTCGTCTGGTTGGTGAAATAGCCAACCCGGAAATCGTCCAGGCGCGGCTCAAAACCGGGTTTGGGCATTTCAAGAAACGAATGCTGCACGAGGATTGCCACCGAGCGGGAATCGGTGACATCAGCGGCGGCGTAGCGCACCGCGTTCGGGTTATCGAACACATATTCGACGCGGATGTCGGTGTTTTCGGGGAACGACCGATAATCGGCAATCTGGGTCTTGCCGTCGGATAGCTCGCCCAGCACGAAGTTCGATCCGGGCTTGTCGTCGGGCGATACCCACGGGGTGATCCGGTGCAGCGCCTGACCCTTCAGCAGGGCACTGGCCGATACCAGGAGGCGTTTGCCGTCTGCGCTTGCGGCAACAATCTTGCCGCTGCCAATCGGCGCGCGGGCGATGTTGGCATCGGCTGATCGGGACAGCGCATTGGCGGGATCGAAGTAGAAACTGGTGTTGACCGCCTCGACCTCGATGCGGTCATACTTCCGGTTGAACGTGATGATCCGGTTGTCGCGGAAATTGCCGCGAAAGTGACCCGTCTCGGCCGGGCCATTTTCGGTATAGGTAAAGTAGATGAATTCCTTGCCGATCTGGTCGGCATTGATTTCGAGAAAGACCTCACCGGTTTTGGTATCGCGGTAAAGCGGGAAGAGCCCTGCGGATTTCTGAAAGGGCATGACGAAGGTGTCGATCGGCTTTGGTGCCTCGCTTTCGGCTGCGGCTTCGACCGCGTTCTTGTCTTTGCCCTTGTCCTTGGCATCCTTGTCCTTGGCGCTCGCATTGGCTGATGCGGCCGCGATCAGCGCCGCGCCGAGAAAGAGTCCCCACTTCATCGCCTTGTCCCCCATCTTGAATTGATGGCGCAACAGTCACCGCATGCGGCCGATTTTGGCAAGGGTCTTGCGATGCTGTTGGCAGACTGACTTATGACGTTCGACCGTTTGGCAGGGCAAAGTCGGCTGATTACCAGCCCCGGCTCTCCAGCATTGGCACCATGAAGCGGTTGAGGCCTGCTGCCAGCGCCGCCAGCGCGGCACGGCGGGGGGCGGAGAGGTGGCGACCGTCGACCGCCATATGTTCGATCACGCCTCTTGCGCCGCGATTGCGCTTGAACTGCGATGCGCCTGCTGAACCGTGGAACCGCAGGCCTTGTGCAAGCGCCAGATCGGCCGCGCAATAGCTGGCGATGCGATACAGTGCCTGCTCCAGCGGGCGGCTGGTGTCATATCCCATCAAGGGCACTGTGCCGACGCCGCTTGCGCTTGCCAACGCCGCAAACGCCATGATCTCGCCCGCCGGATGACGCAGCAGGCTATATTGCAGCAATCCGCTCGCTGCGATCATCGTGATATAGGCAGGGGTGAAGCGCGGGTTGATCGCGGAATAGCGCCCGACATAATGCTGGTGATAGAGGTCGGCAATCCGTGCCGCATCCGCCGCGCCGATAGTGGCCGGCCGTTCCAGCGTCAGGCCGCAGCGGCGCAGGGCACGGGCATCGGCCTTGGTGTGGCTGCGTTTCTGCCAATCGCGCGCGAGATCGTCGGTCACCCACACCTGCCGCGCCGGGAGCAGGGTCCAGCCATCATCACGCACAGCGGCGAACAGCGCGGGCGCTGTCCAAGCATCGACCGAGCGAATGATTGTGAAATGATCGGGGAACCGAGCGGCCAGCATCTCGCGCAGCTGTGGCAGCCCGTCGCCGTCCCAGGCGCCGTGGAGGTTGGTCGACAGCAGCCAGTTATCCAGATGCACCGCGCGGTTGAGGCGGCTGACCCGCAGCAGCCCGGCCAGCACCGCCAGCACGCCCTCTGCCGCATAGCGCACCCCGCCAAGCTCCATCAGCGCAATCTCGTCACGCGGGTAGAGCACATAGGCGCTGTGCGGGCTGGAGACATAGCTGTGGCCATGCGCGCCGTCATCGATGGTCACCGGCAACCGCGTCTCGCCGTGGCGCAGCAGCATCACCTCGCAGGCGGCATTGGCGATCAGTGCCGGGGTGCCGACCGAGCGAAAACCCGCAACATGGCGCGCCGCCAGCGATCCATCTTCTGCCAACGCGGCTGCATCGCACAGCAATTCAGCCATCCCGCGGGCCATCACTTGGGGGGTGCTCCTAAAGCTTAGCAGGCCGATGTTGAGCTGGCGCTCCCGCCAGTATTGCGGCGCTGTGGCGACTATTGGTGACATGATCTTGACACTGCGGGCACTGCGTAAGCCGCACCGGCGGCGCGCATGGCCTTGCAGCCCGCGCGGCGCAGGCGTAAAGCGCGCGTCCCATGCAAGAGAGTCCCATGCAGGATACGCAACCAATTCCGGCGCTCACGGGTCGCCCCGTTATCTCCGCTACCGGCCTGTTCACGCCCGCCGACAGCATCACCAACGAAGAACTGGTCGCCAGCTTCAACGCGTTTGTGGATCGCCATAACGCCGCCAACGCGGATGCGATTGCTGCGGGCGAGGCTGAGGCGCTGACCTATTCCTCGGTCGAATTCATCGAGAAGGCGAGCGGGATCAAGGCGCGCCATGTGTTGAGCAAGGCGCCGATCCTCGATCCCGATACCATGTGTCCGCGCCTGCCCGAGCGGGCCAATGACGAAATGTCGATCATGGCCGAAATCGGCGTCGCGGCAGCGCGGCAGGCCTTGGAGCGGGCGGGGCGCGCGCCCGAGGATGTCGATGCGGTGCTGTGCGCCGCCTCGAACATGCAGCGCGCTTACCCGGCGATGGCGATCGAAATCCAGCAGGCGTTGGGGATCGAAGGCTTCGGCTTCGACATGAATGTCGCTTGCTCTTCCGCCACCTTCGGCATCCAGACGGCGGCTGACTATATCCGCGCAGGGAATGCGCGTTCGGTGCTGGTGGTCAGCCCCGAGATTACCTCAGGCCACCTCAACTGGCGCGACCGCGATAGCCACTTCATCTTCGGCGATGTGGCGACCGCAGTGCTGGTTGAGGATGCCGGCATTGCTCCGGCGCAGCATTGGGAAATCCTCGGCACCAGGCTGAAAACGGTGTTCTCCAACAACATCCGCAACAATTTCGGCTTCCTCAACCGCGCCGCGCCGGACAGCGCAGGGGCGGCGGACAAGCTGTTTGTTCAGGAAGGGCGCAAGGTGTTCAAGGAGGTCGTGCCGATGGTGGCACAGATGATCCTTGAAGAAGCTGCGCGGTTGGGGATCGATCCGCACAGCCTGCGGCGGCTGTGGTTGCATCAGGCCAATGCTGGCATGAACCGGTTGATTTCGCACAAAGTGCTGGGCCACGAGGCGAGCGATGACGAAAGCCCGACGGTGCTCGATACCTATGGCAACACCTCAAGCGCAGGCTCTATCATCGCGTTTAACCAGCACAGTGATGACCTTGTAGCAGGCGATACCGGGCTGATTTGCAGCTTCGGCGCGGGCTATTCGGCGGGCACGGTGTTCGTGCGCAAGGTGGGCTAGTCGCGCGATAGGGGGCCGAGTTGCTTGCCCCCATGCGCCGCTCTGCCTACAAGCAGCGCGATGGCAGGCGAAATCCTCGATAACAAGGGCCGGGGCGATGCGGGCTGGAACTGGCCCGCGATCCACCCGGAAGGGCGCAAGTTCGGGCTGATTGCGCTGGCGATCAGCCTGTTTTTCCTGTGGCCCATCGGCTGGAGCTTTATCGGCTGGCCGCTGCTGCTGTTCTCTGCCGGGGTGTTCGCCTTCTTCCGCGATCCCGAGCGGGTGGTGCCGCAAAGCGAAACTGCGCTGGTGTCCCCCGCTGATGGGTTGGTGACGCAGATTGAGCTGGTTGAACCGCCGCTGGAATTGCAGATCGATGATGGATCGGGCTGCGCCGGGCTGCCGGCCGGGCCGGTGACGCGGGTGTCGATCTTCATGAGCGTGTTAAATGTTCACATCAATCGCACGCCGATTGGCGGCACGGTGCGGCGGGTGGTCTATATCCCCGGCAAGTTCATGAACGCGGAGCTCGACAAGGCGAGCACCGACAATGAACGCCAGCATATCCTGATCGAACGCGGCGATGGGCTGAAGATTGGCTTTACCCAGATTGCCGGGCTGCTGGCGCAGCGCATCGTGCCGTTCGTGAAGCCGGGTGATATGGTCGCCAAGGGGCAGCGGGTGGGGCTGATCCGCTTTGGCAGCCGGGTGGATGTCTATCTGCCCGCCGGGACGGACGCCAAGGTGATGGTGGGGCAAACGACCATTGCCGGAGAATCCGTGCTGGCTGAAATCGGTCAGCGCGGGTTGATCGAAGGGATCTCTCAGTGAAGCCACCCCGGAAGACCGCGCGCCGATTGCCGGGCGCGCGGTTCCTGCCTGCGCGGCTCGGCCCCAAAGCGGCTGAGGACGAAGATGGCCGCACATCGGGCGATGGTGGCGGCTTATCGCTGCGGGCGATGCTGCCCAATGCGATCACGGCGGCTGCCTTGTGTTCAGGCCTTACCGGCATCCGCTTTGCAATCGAAGCGCAGTGGTCTTTCGCGATTGCGCTGGTGGTGCTGGCAGGCGTGCTCGACGGGATTGATGGGCGGGTGGCGCGGCTGCTCAACGCGCAATCGCGGTTCGGCGCGGAGCTCGACAGTCTGGCGGACTCGCTGTCCTTCGGGGTTGCCCCGGCGCTGATCCTGTACATGTGGTCATTGCAGGATTGGCCGCGCTTTGGCTGGTTTGCGGCGCTCGCCTTTGCGATCTGCTGTGCGCTGCGGCTGGCCCGGTTCAACGCGCAAATCGATACCGACAATCAACCGCACAAATCCGCCGGGTTCCTGACCGGCGTGCCTGCGCCCGCTGGCGCGGGGTTGGCGTTCACGCCGTTTTACCTGTGGACCGAAACCGGGATCGAATTTTTCCGTGATCCGGTGGTGACCGCATTCTGGCTGGTCGCGATTGCGGTGCTGATGATTTCCAACATGGCCACGCTGAGCTGGGCGTCGATCCGGCCACGCAGGTCGATCCGGCTGGGTGTGATCGGATTCATCGGCCTGGCCTTTGCGGCGCTGTTGATGGAGCCGTGGTGGTCGCTGACGGCCATCAGTGTGACCTATCTGGCGCTGGTGCCCTATGCCTTGATCAAATACGGCCGGATCAAGCGGCGCAGACTGGCACCGGACGCACCGAAGGCTGACGCAACCCCGCCGACCGCTGCATCGGCTTAGTCCGCACCGGCGCACGCCGCACCCGCACCCGCAAATCCTGCGCTTCCACCTGCACGGCGAACCCGGCCTGCATCAACGCACCTTCGCGCATTAGCTGCGTGTAAGCCCGGTGCGCCTTGATCGCGCTATCGGCGATGACCAGCAAGGCGAGCATCAGGGTGGCAGCGAGCAGCACGTTAACGCCGATGGTCAGGACGGTGGTGAGCATGGCAATTTCCCTCATTCCGAACGTGTTCGTTCTTTGTTCTGTTTGCGTTGTTCTTTATCTGTTCCCTTGTGTCAAGCGTCTTTATGATCAGCGCGCCGGGATTTTTTGGCCTGAACACCATTCATGGCTGGATTTCGCACTGCTCTCTCGCTAAGGGCGCGGTCGCACCGTCGTGGGCCATTGGTCCACACCGGATGCAAATTCACATGGAAAGCACACATACCGGTGCCGTTTGCGGGAACTCCGCAGCATGGTTCCAGCTTTCCAGAGGAACAACCGGAAAGGAATTACCTATGGCGGCACCAGTCGTCACGATGCAGCAATTGATCGAGGCCGGCGCTCACTTCGGCCACCAGACCCACCGCTGGAACCCGCGCATGAAGCCGTATATTTTCGGCGCGCGCAACGGTGTTCACATCATTGACCTGTCGCAGACCGTGCCCCTGTTTGCGCGCGCGCTCGATTTCGTCGAATCGACCGTGCGTTCGGGCGGCAAGGTGCTGTTCGTCGGCACCAAGCGTCAGGCGCAGGAGCCGATTGCTGAAGCTGCGCGCATGTCGGGCCAGCATTTCGTCAACCACCGCTGGCTGGGCGGGATGCTCACCAACTGGAAGACCATCTCTGGTTCAATCCGTCGTCTCAAGAGCCTCGAAGAAATGCTTTCGGGCGATGTTTCGGGCTTCACCAAGAAGGAAGTCCTCCAGCTCACCCGCGAACGCGAGAAGCTGGAAGCCTCGCTCGGCGGTATCCGCGACATGGGCGGCATTCCGGACGTGATGTTCGTGATCGATGCCAACAAGGAAGACCTCGCCATCAAGGAAGCGGCCGTGCTCGGCATTACGGTGATCGGGATCCTTGATAGCAATGT